>NZ_SDFT01000109.1:0-16052 GCF_004916815.1 Pantoea sp. R102 | reverse complement strand
CCGGACTGGCAGGCGCAGGTGAAGCACGCGCTGATGATTCCGGATTATCTGCACTATCGCCTGACCGGTGAACTCAACTGGGAATACACCAACGCCACCACCACCCAGCTGCTTAACATTCACAGCGGCGAATGGGATCGCGAACTGCTGGCCTGGGCGGGCGCAGACGCCAGCTGGTTCGGCACGCCGCGTGCACCGGGCAATACCGTCGGTTACTGGCGCAACGCCAGCGGCCAGCGCATTCCGGTGATCGCCGTCGCCACCCATGATACCGCCAGCGCGGTGCTGGCCACGCCGCTGGAGCAGGACGATGCTGCCTATCTGAGCTCCGGCACCTGGTCGCTGATCGGCATCGAAAGCCTGCAGCCCTGCGTCAGTGAGGCGGCGCTGCAGGCTAATCTGACCAATGAAGGCGGTGCGGAAGGCTATCGGGTGCTGAAAAACATCATGGGCCTGTGGCTGTTGCAGCGGGTGTGCAGCGAACTGCACATCAGCGATCTCACTGCGCTGATTGCCGACGCCGCGCGGGAACCGGCCTGCCGCGCCCTGATTCACCCTAATCATCACCGTTTCATTAATCCCGCCAGTATGGTGCAGGAGATCCAGAATGCCTGCGCCGAACAGGCGATGCCCGTGCCGCACAGCCCGGCGGCGCTGGCGCGCACCATCTTTGACAGCCTGACGCTGCTCTATTCTCAGACGCTGCAGGAGCTTAGCCACCTGCGCGGCACTGCGCTGCGTCAGTTACATATCGTCGGTGGCGGTTGCCAGAATCCGCTACTTAACCAGCTGTGCGCCGATGCCTGCCAGCTGCCGGTGTTTGCCGGCCCGGTGGAAGCCTCGACGCTGGGCAACATCGGCTGCCAGCTGATCGCGCTGGGTGAGTTGCGCGACGTGGCCGATTTACGCCGCTGCATTCGCCACAATTTCCCGTTAGAAAAATTTATCCCGCTGAATCACAGCGTCTTTGCGGCCCATCAGGCTCGCTTTGCGGCGCTGAGCCTACCTGCTAAGGAACTTGCATATGACAAAGCTGATTGAACAGGCCTTTGAACTGGCCAGACAACGCTACGCCGCCATTGGGGTGGATGTGGAACAGGTGATGGCACAACTGGATACCATTCCGGTGTCGATGCACTGCTGGCAGGGCGACGATGTACGTGGGTTTGAGAATCCGCAGGGGGCGCTCACCGGCGGCATTCAGGCGACCGGCAACTATCCGGGGCGGGCGCGCAACGCGGTTGAACTGCGTGCCGATCTCGACAAAGCGATGTCGCTGATTCCCGGTGCCAAACGCCTCAACCTGCATGCCATCTACCTTGAGAGCGACCGCCCGGTAGAACGTGATGCGATTGAGCCGCAGCACTTCAGCAACTGGCTGGAGTGGGCGAAAAGCAAAAAGCTGGGGCTGGATTTTAACCCAACCTGCTTTTCTCATGCGCTCAGCGCAGACGGGTTTACGCTGTCGCATGCCGATCCGGGCATTCGCCAGTTCTGGATCGACCACTGCACCGCCAGCCGCCGTATCTCCGCCTGGTTTGGCGAGCAGCTGGGCACGCCGTCAGTCATGAATATCTGGGTGCCGGACGGCATGAAAGATCTCACCGTCGATCGCCTCGCGCCGCGCCAGCGTCTCGCCAGTGCGCTGGATGAGATCATCCGTGAACCGCTGAATCCGCAGCACCACATTGATGCGGTGGAAAGCAAACTGTTTGGCATTGGCGCGGAGAGTTACACCGTGGGTTCCAGTGAGTTCTGCCTCGGTTACGCCACCAGCCGCCAGACCGCGCTGACGCTGGATGCCGGCCACTTCCATCCTACCGAAGTGATCTCCGACAAAATCTCCAGCGCTATGCTGTTTGTGCCGCGCCTGCTGTTGCACGTCAGCCGTCCGGTCCGCTGGGACAGCGATCACGTGGTGCTGCTGGATGATGAAACCCAGGCGATTGCCAGTGAGATCGCCCGTCAAAAGTTGTTCGACAGGGTGCACATCGGTCTCGACTTCTTCGATGCCTCGATCAACCGCATTGCCGCCTGGGTGATCGGCACGCGCAATACCCAAAAAGCCCTGTTGCGGGCGCTGCTGGAGCCGGGCGAACAGCTGCGTCAGCGGGAGCGTGATGGGGATTTCACCGCCCGGCTGGCGCTGCTTGAAGAGCAGAAGTCGCTGCCGTGGCAGGCGGTATGGGAAGCGTGGTGCCTGCGCCACGATGTGCCAGCCGATGCCAGCTGGCTAAGCGAAGTCCGTCACTACGAACAACACGTGCTGCGTCAACGTTAAGGAATCGATTCATGCAAACAATTCTCTCCGCGTGGTTTGTGCGCGACATGGTTAAAGCCACCAGTGACATGTGGCTGAAAGGCTGGGATGAACGTAACGGCGGCAACGTCAGTCTGCGTCTGTTGCCGGAAGAGGTCAGCGCGTATGCCAGCGATTTTTATCCGGCACCGCGCTGTATTGAACTGAGCAAGCCGGCGCCCGCGCTGGCCAACGACTGGTTCCTGGTGACCGGCTCCGGGAAATTCTTTCGCAACGTGCAGCTCGATCCGGCAGACAGTCTGGTGCTGCTGCAGGTGGATGACAAAGGGCTGTCGTACAAAATTCACTGGGGGCTCAGCAACGGAGGGCTGCCAACGTCCGAGCTGGCGGCGCACTTTCAGTCACACAGCGTACGCAAGGCACTGAGCCACGGCGCGGACCGGGTGATTATGCACTGTCACGCCACCCACTTTATGGCGCTCAGCTATGTGGTGGATCTGGATGCGGCGCGCTTTACCCGCCTGCTGTGGGAGGGCAGCACCGAGTGCCTGGTGGTGTTCCCCGATGGCGTCGGCATTTTGCCCTGGATGGTACCGGGTACCGATGGCATTGGTCAGGCGACGGCAGAAGCGATGGCCAGCCATAGCCTGGTGATGTGGCCTTTCCACGGAATCTTTGGCGCCGGACCGACGCTCGACGAAACCTTTGGTCTGATTGATACCGCTGAGAAGTCATCGCAGGTGGTGGTCATGGCGCTGTCGATGGGCGGCATTCGTCAGAGCATCACCACTGAACAGCTGATTGCGCTGGGCGAGCGCTTTAACGTGAAGCCGTGGCCGGCGGCGCTGCAGGCGGAGCGAAGTGATGTTGCGTAAAGCGTTCGTCATGCAGGTCTATGCGCACTGCCATGCGGAGTATCAGCGCCGTCACACGCCAATCTGGCCGGAGCTGGAACGGACGCTAAAAGCGCATGGCGCCCATAACTACGCAATCTGGCTGGATGCTGAACGCAACCTGCTGTTTGCCAGCGTCGAGGTTGAATCCGAAGCGCGCTGGCAGGCTGTAGCGCAAACTGAGGTGTGTCAGCGCTGGTGGGCGTCAATGCGTGATCTGATGCCATCAAATCCCGACAACAGCCCGGTGAGCAAAGCCCTGCAGCCGATGTTTTTCCTGCCTTAGCCGGCCATGTCAGTAGCGGCGCCGCCAGGGGCGCCGCTAACTGCCAAACGCACTAGCCGTTGGAGCGCAGCTGCGGATAACGGCGGAAAATGGCGATGCACCAGAACAGTCCCGCCAGGCCAATGATTGCGCCCACGTTGCCCACATCTGCCATCTGCAGATGCAGACTGACCTGGTTACCGAGTAGCGCGCCTGCGCCGATGCCGATGTTATAAATACCGGAAAACAGCGACATGGCGACGTCGGTGGCGTCCGGTGCCAGCGATAGCACGCGCACCTGCATCGCCAGGCCGATCATCATCATTGCCATTCCCCAGATAATACACAGCACGGTAATTGCTGCCGGGCGTACCGCAGCAAACACCAGCAGACCCATACACAGGGTAATCAGCGCAATGGCGGCGATTAGCAGCGCGGACGGGAATTTATTGCCCAGCGTGCTGAACAGAATGCTGCCCAGAATGCCGGCTGAGCCGAACAGCAGCAGTAACAGGGTGGTGAAGTTCTCATCGGCACTGGCCACTACCTGCATAAACGGCTCGATATAGCTGTAAGCGGTGTAGTGCGCGGTCACCACGACGGTGACCAGAATGTACATCGCCACCAGCGCCGGGCGGCGAAACAGCATCGGCACGCTGCTGAGTGAACCGGTGTGCTCACTCGGCAGGCGCGGCAGTATCCGCACCAGCATAATCAGCAGTACCAGTGCTGACAGGCCGATCATACCAAAGGTGGTACGCCAGCCCAGATACTGACCCACAATACGACCAATCGGCACGCCCAGCACCATCGCCAGCGCCGTGCCCGTGGCCAGCATACTCAACGCCTGGGTTTTCTTGCCGGCTGGCGCAACGCGAATCGCCAGCGAGGCGGTGATCGACCAGAACACCGCATGCGCCAGTGCAATGCCAATGCGCGACAGCACCAGCGACGTGAAATCCCACGCCACGGCCGATAACAGGTGGCTGGCAACAAACAGAATAAACAGGATGGCCAGCAGCAGGCGGCGCTCAACGTTGCGCGTCAGCAGCATTAACGGCAGCGATAACAGCGCCACGACCCAGGCATAGATGGTGAGCATGATACCGACATCAGCGGTTTTCATTGCAAAGCTGCTGGCGATGTCCGACAGCAGGCCAACCGGCACAAATTCGGTGGTATTAAAGACAAAAGCAGCGATAGCCAGCAGCACCACGCGCAGCCAGGCTGTTTTACGGGAAACGGTTGTTGATTGCATTGAATTCAAATCGGCTAAACGACGAGTGAGGGGGTCAGAACGCACCCGGTAAAGTGACCTCGATCACAAATTTCCGCTATTGTGGAGCATTAGTCAGCCGATGAAAACCGTTAACCCGGGTTTTATCACTGAATATTTCTTATCGCGCTGAGGGTGGTAAATAGCCTGTGGTTATGGGGAGCTGCTGCGTCAGCGTGCTGCCGGCCCGCGAGTCTGCCGTACCAGCACAGGCTAAGTCAGGTGTTTCTGTAACAGAAAAATCGCTTAGCCGTGCTGAGGGCGGGTACCGTGCGGGCGGGTGCGGTTCAGACCAGGATTATCAGAGTCACGCCATATGCTTTAGTGCCACACTAAAGTTGTGGGTGGGATTTTTTTTTACGCCCACCGGGCAGCAGTGTTCGCAGCCCAACGCAGTGGCATAAAATTTACGCGCCTGCTGGATTGCGGCACCGGGCGTGTAAAAAGTCCCCAGAAAACGGCGACCGCCGTCGGATGGCAGGAACGGACAGCCCTTCGCATGCACCACATGATTGTCGTTATAACCGGCATGCTTATCGACATAATAGTAAAGCTCCATCTGACTACCTCATTGCTGTGTAAAAAATAAGTCTATGTATTATTGGAATAGAACGAATTATAGCGATGAATTGCTATTTTGTTTTAAGTGGTACGGCGCGAATGCCTGTTTATTCGAATCCAGCGGAGCAGGCGGGACGCTGAGGTCCCGCGCTAACGATGAAGGGTATTACAGTTTGCGGCCCTGTAAACGCAGGCCAACCAGCAGTGCCAGCACCAGCAGGGCGCTGATAAACAGGGTCACGCCCGGCCAGCCGTAGCGGTGCCAGAATACGCCGCCGAGGGTGCCGGCCACGCTGGAGCCCACATAGTAGCTGAACAGATAAAGTGATGATGCCTGGCCTTTCGCCCGGCGCGCGCGCGGTCCAATCCAGCCGCTGGCCACCGAATGGGCGGCAAAGAAGCCGGCAGTGAACAGCATCATGCCCGGCAGAATCAGCCACAGCGAACTAAAGGCGGTCAGCAGCAGACCGGCCAGCATGATCGCCGTGGCGCCTGTCATCACCGGACCGCGACCAAAGCGGCTGGTCATCGCGCCGGCTTTCGGCGAGCTCCACGAACCGGTGAGATACACCACGGACAGCAGCCCGACCACCGCCTGGCTCAGTGACCACGGCGCGCTCAGTAAACGGTAGCCGATGTAGTTAAACAGCGTGACAAACGCGCCCATCAGCAGAAAGCCTTCGGCAAACAGCAGCGGCAATCCTTTGTCGCGCCAGTGAAGGCGGAAGTTGATCAGCAGACTGCGTGGCCGCAGCGAGGCAGGGCGAAAATGGCGCGACGCAGGCAGAATTTTCCAGAACATCAGCGCGCCGGCCAGCGCGCAGCAGCCAATGACGCCAATGGCAATACGCCACGAGAAAAAGTCGGTCAGCACACCGGAGAGTAAACGACCACTCATGCCGCCAATCGAGTTACCGCTGATGTACAGCCCCATGGAGAAGGCGATGACCCGCGGATGCATCTCTTCGCTCAGGTAAGTCATGCCCACCGCCGCGACGCCACTGAGCGACAGACCGGTCAGCGCGCGCATCAGCAGAATCCCCTGCCAGCTGCTCATGGTGGCGGAGATCAGCGTACAAATCGCCGCCAGCATCAGCGCGGTCACCATCACCGATTTACGCCCAATCGCATCTGACAGCGGGCCGGTGAACAGCAGGCCCAGCGCCATCAGCCCGGTGGAGAGCGACAGCGAAATACTGCTTTCGGCAGGCGTCACGCCAAACTGCTGTGACAGCACCGGCAGAATCGGTTGTACGCAATAGAGCAGGGCGAAAGTGGCAAGACCGGCAGAGAACAGCGCCAGCGTCACGCGCATAAACTGCGGCGATCCACGTTCAATCCATTCAGTAGCGGTATCGGCGGTAACAGGCTTCGTGGACAAGCTGTCCTCATCAAGCGTCACAGCCTGGGAAGAGCGACTCACAGTACATCCTCAATTCAGCAAATGTCTGAATACTGTAGGAAAGGCTAAATAGGTTGTACAATATATTAATAATCTCAAATGAGACGTTTAAGATATGATGATTGAGCTGCGCCATCTGCGCTACTTTATTGCCGTTGCGGAAGAGCTGCACTTTGGCCGCGCCGCGCAGCGGCTGCACATTTCTCAGCCGCCGCTCAGTCAGCAGATTCTGCAACTGGAACAGGCGCTGGATGCGCAGCTGTTCACCCGCACTAATCGCAGCGTACAGCTCACGCCGGCTGGCCAGTCGTTTTTACAGGATGCGCGCGCGGTTTTATTGCAGGTGGAACAGGCGGCCGGGCGCGCGGCGCGCATTCATCACGGTCAGCAGGGAGAGTTGCGTATTGGCTTTACCTCCTCGGCGCCGTTTACCGGACTGGTGTCGGATGCGCTGTATCACTATCGGCAGCGCTGGCCGGACGTGCATATTCAGATGCAGGAGTACAACACGCGGCAGCAGCTGGCGCCGCTGCACGAGGGGCGACTCGATCTGGGCGTCATGCGCAATACGCCGCTGCCGGAGGATCTTCAGCACCGCCTGTTGCTGCGTGAACCGCTGTGCGCGGTGGTGCACCACGCGCATCCGCTGGCACAGACGACGTCGATTAGCATCCGGGCGTTAGCCAGCGAACCTTTTGTTTTCTTTGATGCGCAGGGCGGCACGGCCCTGTACGGTGAAATTCTGGCGCTGCTGCATCGCTACCAAATCAAACCTTACATTACCCAGGAAGTGGGTGAAGCCATGACGATTCTCGGCCTGGTGGCAACCGGGCTGGGCGTGTCGATTTTACCCGCCTCGTTTGCCCGCGCGCGACTGGCGGAAGTCGCCTGGATTCCGCTACAGGAAAGCGATGCCATTTCTGAGGTGTGGCTGGTGTGGTCAGCGCTGCGCCAGCCGAGTGCGCAGATGAGCAATATGATGGCGCTGCTGCTGCACCATGCCGAGGAATGAACCCGAGGGTACAGAAAACCGCGTTCTTTGTGTGCGATAAATCACATTTCTAATCAAATATTTGACGCTGCGCGCCAATCTGCATCACCATAGCTGCTGTTTATTTAGAAGCGCGAAAATATCCGGGAGCAGGGCGTGAATCTGGACAGTCAGCCTGGCCATATTGACCAAATAAAACAGACCAATGCCGGTGCAGTGTATCGTCTGATTGACCATTACGGTCCGATTTCGCGGATTGAGCTGTCGAAACGTGCCCAGCTGGCCCCGGCCAGCATCACCAAAATTGTGCGCGAAATGCTGGATGCGCATCTGGTGCAGGAGACCGAGTTTCAGGAGCCAGGCAGTCGCGGACGGCCGGCGATAGGGCTGATCCTCGATACCCTGGCCTGGCACTATCTGGCTGTTCGCCTCCAGCCGGGGTTCATTACCCTGACGCTGCGCGATCTCAGCAGCCGCGCGCTACAGGAAGATCGCCTGCCGCTGCCTGCCAGCGCCGACACGCCGCTACTGCAGACGCTGCAGGAGCTGGTCAACGCCTTTTTCATTCGCCATCAGCAAAAACTTGAGCGTCTCACCGCTATCGCCATTACCCTGCCGGGACTGATCAACGCCGCCTCCGGCGTGGTGCACCGTATGCCGGGCTATGAGGTACAGGATATGCCGCTGGGCGAAACCCTGGCGCAGCGCACCGGGCTGCCGGTATTCGTCCAGCACGATATCTCCGCATGGACGCTGGCAGAGGCGCTGTTTGGTGCCTCGCGGGGTGCGCAGGACGTGATTCAGATTGTCATTGACGAAACGGTGGGCGCCGGGGTGATCAGCGGTGGCCAGCTGCTGCACAAAAGCGGACGCGCGCTGGTGGAGATCGGTCATACGCAGATCGATCCTTACGGCCAGCAGTGTTACTGCGGCAACCATGGCTGTCTGGAAACGGTGGCCAGCACCGGCAGCCTGCTGCAGCTGGCGGCACAGCGCTTATCGTCACAGCCGGACAGCCAGCTGCACCAGCAGCCGCTGACGCTGGCCTCGCTGTGTGCCGCTGCGCAGCAGGGCGACCGGCTGGCGCGGGACGTCATTGCCGGCGTCGGTCATCATATCGGGCGCATGCTGGCGATGATGGTCAACATCTTTAATCCTCAACAAATTCTTATCGGTTCACCGCTTAACCAGGCGGCGGACGTGCTGTTCCCGGCAGTCAGCAGCACCATTCGCCAGCAGGCGCTGCCGGCGTATAGTCACGCTATCCAGCTAACCCCTGCAGCCTTCAACGATCCCGGCACGCTGGGCGGCGCGGCGCTGATCAAAGACGCGCTCTATAGCGGCCATTTACTGATAAAACTGTTGCAGGGCTAACGCCAGCCCGCCTTAAGTTTGCGCTAACGCAAGCTCTCGCCTGGGACAAATCCTTAAACTGCCTCCTTTGCAGGTTACACATCGCTTTAATGAAGGAGGAGAAAGGTGAAAACGATTTTTGTCACCGGTACCGACACCGCGGTGGGTAAGACCGTGGTTTCCCGCGCACTGTTACAGTGCTTTGCCAAAGCGAATCTGTGTGCCGCTGGCTACAAGCCGGTTGCCAAAAGCGCGCAGCACACGCCGGAAGGGCTCCGTAATAAAGATGCCGTACTGCTGCAGCAGGCATCCGGCCTCACGCTGAACTACAGCGACGTCAATCCTGTGACGCTGGAAGAGGATGAAATCAGCACCAGCCCGGCGCAGCGCATCGATTATCCGTTACTCAATCGCGGGCTGGCTGGCTTACAGGATCGCGCTGCACGTGTGGTGGTGGAAGGCACGGGCGGCTGGCGCAGCCTGATGAACGACTTACGGCCGCTGTCGCAGTGGGTGCAGCAGGCGCAACTGCCGGTGGTGCTGGTGGTGGGCATTAAAGAGGGTTGCATTAGCCACGCTTTACTGACCGCCGAAGCGATTGCCGCCGATGGCCTGACGCTGGCGGGCTGGGTCGCCAATCGTATCAATCCCGGTCTGGCGCACTATGCTGAAATCATTGATGTTCTGCGCGATAAGCTGAACGCGCCGCTGTTGGGTGAACTGCCTTATCTGCCGCGCGCCGAACAGCGTGATTTGAGTGGTTATCTGGATATTACGTTACTCGGGGGTGATGCGTTGCACAGCGAGAGTGCAAAGCCCGCCGCATGATGAAACAAAATGCGGCATATCGCACGCAGCTGAATCCGAAGTTTCAGGAGCGGCTGCTTTTTTTATGCCGTAAACCTGTTTATATTCAATCATCTGTCCTGAATTTTCCCTGTTCGCTGTCGCCCTGGCGCGTTTCATGCATCAGGCAAACTGATAAATCGTTTGCCGGAGCCCTGCTATGTCGCACCCAGAAGAAGAGAAAGGTTTGTTGTACGGGCTGGATGCCCGCATCGGTCCTGCACCGGCGTTCTTTGCCGCCCTGCAGCACGTGCTGGCCAGCGTGGTCGGTATCATCACGCCGCCGCTGATTATCGGTTCCGTGCTGGGGTTACAGGCCTGGATTCCGTATCTCATTAGCATGTCGCTGCTGGTTTCCGGACTCGGCACCTTTCTGCAGGCGCGCCGTTTCTGCGGCATTGGCGCAGGCATGATCTGTCTGCAGGGCACCAGCTTCGCCTTTCTCGGCGTCATTCTCTCGGCGGGGATGACGGTGAAAGCGCAGGGCGGTTCACCGCAGGCGATCCTCGCCATGATATTCGGCTGCAACCTGGTGGCGGCGCTGATCCCGATGCTGATTAGCCGCTGCATCACACCACTGCGTAAAGTGCTGACCCCGGTGGTGACCGGTACGGTGATCACCCTGATTGGTATCAGCCTGATAAAAGTCAGTATTACCGACTGGGCGGGCGGGCATAGCGCCCGCGATTTTGGTGCGCCGGGTAATCTGGCGCTGGGGGCGCTGACCCTGCTGGTGATTATCGTGCTCAACCGCTCCCACTCGCGCTGGGCGCGGCTGGTGGCGGTGGTCGCCGGCATTGGTGCGGGCTGCATCGCGGCGGCGCTGAGCGGTCATCTGCCGCTGAAGCCGATGGCGGAGACGCACTGGCTGGTGCTGCCTTCGCTACTGCATTTTGGCTTTGATTTTAGCTGGACGCTGTTTGTGCCGATTGCGCTGGTCTCGGTGATCTGCGTGATTGAGGCGGTGGGCGATCTGACCGCCAACTGTCTGATTTCACGCCAGCCGCTGGAAGGCGACGGGTTTCAGCGCCGGCTGCAGGGCGGGATTCTGGCCGATGGCCTCAGCTGTCTGCTGGCGGCATTGTTCTCGGCGTTTCCCAATACCACCTTTGCGCAGAACAACGGGGTGATTCAGATGACCGGCGTCGCCAGTCGCTACGTGGGGATGGTGATTGGCCTGATGCTGGTGCTGCTGGGCATCTTCCCGCTGGTCGGCAACCTTCTACAGCAGATTCCGCCGCCGGTGCTGGGCGGGGCAACGCTGGTGATGTTTGGCAGCGTGGTCGCCGCCGGTATTCGCGTGATGACGCAGGCCCCGCTGGGGCGGCGTGAGATGCTGATTGTGGCGGTGTCGTTTGGCATTGGCCTCGGGGTGGAGGCGGTTCCGGACGTGCTGAAACAGTTCCCGCCGCTGGTCAGCAATCTGTTTGGTCATGCAGTCACCACCGGCGGGATTCTCGCTATGCTGCTGAACGTGGTGCTGCCGAATGAAGCTAAAACGGTTGCGGCGGTCGGCGCGGTCGAAGAGAGCCACTGACGCACAATTTACCTGGAGAATCGCGCCCTCCGTGGCGCGGTTCGGTCGGGGTTATGGGTTGAGACGACGGCGTGTACGGCCGGAGCTGAGGTAATCCGCGATGTAATCCTGCGAAATTTCGCCGCTGTAGCGACCTTCCTCATCGACAATCGGCATCCATACCGTGTTGTGTTCATACAGCTTCGACAGCACCACGCGCAGGTTCTCCTCCGCTTTGCCGGTGACCTTAAAGGTGTGCAGCATCTCCTCGCAGCGGCCGGTGGCGCCGCGCGCTTCACGACGTTTGACAAAGCCCAGCGGTTTGCCATCTTCGTCGACTACCGTGACCGAACGCATGTCGTTGTCGTCCATGGTTGCGAACGCCTCCTGCAGCGGGGTACTGCGCTGCACGGTGATGGTCGGCTGCTGATCGGTGACGTCGCCGGCCTGCACCAGCAGCAGACGTTTCAGCGTACGGTCCTGACCGACGAACGAGCCGACAAATTCGTTGGCCGGCTGCGCCAGCAGTTCGTCCGGGCTGGCGCACTGCACGATTTTGCCCTGGCCAAACACCGCGATGCGGTCACCGAGCTTCAGCGCCTCGTCAATGTCGTGGCTCACCAGCATCACGGTTTTCTTCAGCTGGCGCTGCATATCGAGGAACTCGTTCTGAATCACCTCGCGGTTGATCGGGTCGACGGCACCGAACGGTTCATCCATCAGCAGTACCGGTGGATCCGCCGCCAGCGCGCGGATCACGCCGATGCGCTGCTGCTGGCCGCCCGACATCTCACGCGGGTAGCGATGCAGAAACTTCGTCGGGTCAAGCGCCACCATGCTCATCAGCTCCGTCGCCCGTTCCCGGCAGCGTTTTTTGTCCCAGCCCAGCATGCGCGGCACCACGGTAATGTTCTCTTCAATGGTCATGTTCGGGAACAGACCAATCTGCTGAATCACATAGCCGATGTTACGGCGCAGCGTGACGGTATCCTGGCCGCTGGTGTCTTCGCCATTAATTAAAATCCGCCCGCTGCTGGCGGGGATCAGACGGTTAATCATCTTCAGCGTGGTGGTTTTGCCGCAGCCGGACGGACCCAGCAGCACACACATCTCCCCGGCAGGCACTTCCAGGCTGACGTTGTCAACGGCATTGAACGTGGTGCCGTTTTTTTGCGTAAAGGTTTTCGTCAGGTTTTCCAGTTTTATCATTATCGAATCCCCTTAGGAGTCAGCGCCGACTGCAGACGGTGCAGCAGCCAGTCAAGAATAATCGCCAGTAAACAGATCATCAGTGCGCCGGCTATCAGCATACGCACATCGCTGCCGCTGATGCCGTCCAGCAGTTGCAGGCCCAGGCCGCCGGCACCGATCACCGCCGCAATGGCCATCACGCCGACGTTCATCACCACGGCGGTACGGATACCGCCAAAAATCACCGGCAGCGCCATCGGAATTTCCACCCAGCGCAGGCGCTGCCAGAAGGTCATGCCGATACCGCGACCGGCTTCGCGCAGCCCGGGCGGCAGGTTTTCCAGCGCGGTATGGGTATTACGCACAATCGGCAGCAGTGAATAGAGAAACACCGCGGTAATCGCCGGCAGGGCGCCAATTCCCTGACCGATCAGTGAAAACAGCGGAATCATCAGGCCAAATAGCGCAATGGTCGGGATGGTCAGCACGATGGTGGCGATGCCCAGCACCGGTGTTGCCAGCCATTTGAAGCGGACAATCAGAATGCCCAGCGGCACGCCGACGAGGATGGCAAAACCTACCGCCACCAGCACCAGCCAGGTGTGCTGCCAGGTCAGCGCCAGCAGCGTGTTCCAGTTATCCATGATGTAATGCAGGGTATCCATTGCGCCTCCTTACAGCATGTTTTTGGATTTGAGGAAATCACGCGCCACCTGCTGCGGCGACTGGTGATCGATATCGACGCGCTTGTTCATCTCGGTGATGGCTTCATCGGTGATCAGCGGCGACAGCGCATTCAGCGCGGCCTCAAGGCCGGGATGGCTTGCCAGCACATCCTGACGCACCACTGGCGTGACGTTGTAACTTGGGAAGAAGTGCTTATCATCTTCCAGTACCTTGAGTTCAAAACCCTTAACCCGGCCGTCGGTGGTGTAGATCAGTCCGGCATCGACAAAGCCGTCACGTACCGCGTTGTACACCAGACCGGGGTCCATCTGACGAATCTGCGGGCGATCCAGCGGCATGTTGTAGGCTTTCTGCAGCGGTTTCAGACCATCCGAGCGGCCGGCAAATTCCAGATCGAGACCGAGTTTCCAGTTGTGATCCGGATCGGTGTTGCGTACCTGTTCCAGCTTCGCCACCAGCTGCGACATGGTGCTGATGCCTTCGGCGTCAGCGCGCTGGCGCTGCATGGCAAATGCGTAGGTGTTGTTCATCGGGGCAGGATTGAGCCATACCAGTCCCAGCTTCGCGTCCAGCTGTTTAACGGTTTTGTACGCCTCTTCGGACGACATCGGCTTGTTGATATGGTTGAAAATAATCAGCGAGGTGCCGGTATATTCCCACGTCATATCAATCTGCTTGTTGATCATCGCGTTACGCCCGATGGTGGTGGCGATGTTGGTTTTCGGGATGACCTGAAAACCTTTCTTTTGCAGCCACATCACCGTCATCGCAGACAGGATATGCTGCTCGGTAAAGCTTTTGGTCGCCATCACGATGGGCGTGGCGGCGAGCGCGCCGTGACTGAGGGTTAAGGTGGCGGTCAGGACCAGCGCGGTGCGTTTGACCCAGCGCGCCAGCAGATTAGCAGTGGCCATAATTACATGCTCCGGGTTAAGCCGCAGAGTGCGGGCTGAGGACGCGTCCCAATGCTGCCAGCAGCATGTCGAGGATCAGGGCAAACAGGGCGGTGGCCACTGCGCCGAGGATCAGCGTCGGGAAGTCGTTGAGATAAATACCGGGGAAAATCAGCTCGCCGTAGCTGCTGGCACCAATTAAAAAGGCCAGCGGCGCGGTGCCGACGTTAATCGCGGTCGCGATGCGTACCCCGGCGAGGATCACCGGCAGCGCATTCGGCAGTTCAACCCGGCGCAGCCGCTGCAGTTTGGTCATGCCGATACCGTTGGCGGCTTCAATCAGCGACGGCGGCACCGCGCTCAGACCGGCATAGGTGTTGCGCACAATCGGCAGCAGCGAGGCGAGGAACAAGGCGATCAGCGCCGGGCGATCGCCAATGCCGACAATCACCATCGCCAGCGCCAGCACAGCCAGCGGTGGCAGCGTGTTACCGACGTTGAAGATTTGCATCACATATTCAGCCCAGCGACGGGCGAAGGGACGGCTGAGCAAAATCCCGCTCGGGATGCCAACCAGTAAAGCGCATAACATCGACCAGAACACTAAGTACAGGTGTTGCTGCCCAAGGTAAAGTAAATCCACCTTGCGGTCGCGCAGCGTATCCAGCCCTAATCCCCACACCAGCAGGGCTATCACCACCACGATGGCGAGCAGTGCCAGCCCGGCACGTCGGGCGAGCGATGCATTGTGCATAGCGTGCGTCTCCCTGATTGAAAAAATCGATTGATTTTATGACGTTATCTTCAGCATACCGGCGTTATGCGGTGCAATACACAGACGAAAATCCAGCACGCTGTCAAATTGCAGTTAAAATGACTGTTTCCCGGCTTTTTCACAGTGAAAAACCAGAAACTGCCTTTAGAGCTATAGCAATGCTTGATGATCATTGCCAGTTTTCACGGCAAAATCAGGTAGATACAAAAGTGGTAAAACTAAGCGAAACCCGCATGAAATAAGGTGTCGTTCGACAATAAAAAATTTTCATCAAGATAAGTGACATTGTCACAAACAGGCGCACGCAGAGGAAACTGAGTCGGCGAAATTTCGACTAGCCTTGTAAGAAAAAGGGAGACGTATGACTGAAAGCGCACAATTACAAACGGAACATCGCCACTGGATTCTGATTGCCTGCATGCTGGCGATGTTTATGGCTGCCATTGAGGTCACCATTGTGGCCACGGCCATGCCAACCATCATTGCCGATCTTGGCGGTTTCGCGCAGTTTGGCTGGGTGTTTTCCATTTATCTTCTGACGCAGGCGGTAAGCGTCCCCTTGTACGGCAGACTGGCGGATATCTGGGGTCGCAAACGATTATTTTTCATTGGCGTAACGCTGTTTTTGCTGGGCTCGGTGCTGTGCGGTTTTGCCCATAGTATGACGTGGCTGATTGTGTTTCGTGCCTTTCAGGGGCTGGGGGCCGGGGCGATTATGCCGCTGACCACCACCATCGTGGCGGACATTTACTCGCCGCGCGAGCGCGCCAGCGTGCAGGGCTGGCTCTCCAGCGTCTGGGGCGTCGCGGCCGTCATCGGTCCGCTCAGCGGTGCCTGGCTGGTTCAGCACTTTAACTGGTCGGTGATTTTCTGGGTAAACGTGCCGATTGGTCTGCTCTCCATGCTGCTGCTGGCGCGTTTTCTGCCGGCGCGCGAACAGCATCATGGCGCAACGCTGAATCTGACCGGCAGCTGCTGGTTGATGATCAGCGTCACCGCACTGCTGGTGGCGCTGTTACAGGCGGAAGCGCTGGGTTTCTGGCTGGTGCCGTTCCTGGCGCTGGCGCTGCTGGCCGGCTGGCGGCTGAAACATCACGAGCAGCGGGCCGATGCGCCGCTGTTTCCGCTGGCGCTGTGGCGCAG
>NZ_SDFT01000108.1:0-28982 GCF_004916815.1 Pantoea sp. R102 | reverse complement strand
GCCCTGCTCGTTGCCGCCGATGCCGGCTTTACCGTTGTGCAGGCTAAACCGCTGCGGGGCCGGCTGGCTGCCGCTGGTCGGACTGCCCTGTGCCATGGTGGCGTCAACGCGCGCACAGCGGCCGGTGAGGAACCGGTCTTTGGCGGTGCTCTTAATCAGCACCACCGCCGTCGGCGTCCAGCCCGCCAGTTTGACGAACACTTTGCTATCGGTATCGCTGCGCGCATCGACGCGCACCTCCAGCACCGGCGAACTGCCTTCCGCAGACCAGCTGGCTTCCGCCTTGCTGGTTTTGCGCTGCAGATGAATCACCGCGCGACCGCCGGTCTGTTTACCGCCCATCACGTCGAGCAGCGGCTGTTTGTCGCTGCCGTTGCTGAACTGCGACTGACCAAACAACTCGATCTCCCAGCTGTCACCCACGGTGGGCGAGTAAAAATTCCCCAGCTCGAACCAGGTGGCCTGATTGGTGTTGTTGGTCAGACGGAAACGCGACGTGATGTAGTTGTATTTCAGGCTGCCGTCGATGGCCACGCCGTAAGACTCCACCCGCGTTGAGCCCATCTCCCAGATATTCAGCCAGCGCTCGCCTTCCAGCGAGTTATCGATCCAGCTGCCAGACTGCAGATTGGTCTGGCGCATGTTGAGGCGGGAATTGCGCGCGTTCAGCGGGTTTTTGCAATCTTCCAGGCTCAGCGCATCAATAATCCACTGGCCGTTCGAGATGTCGCCGGGGTGCTCACTGTGCTCAATCCAGCCGTTATGAATGATCGACTGGCTGCAGCGCGGCAGGTTAAGTACCATGCCGCCGGTACAGCGCTGGGCGTTGAAGTTCGACAGCTCAATCGCCGTACTGTGGTCCCACGCACCCTGCTTCTGTCCGGACCAGCTGGCTTTGATCACGTCACCGGTACAGGTGTCGGCGTACCACTGGTCGATTTTGCAGTCCAGCGTATCCAGCAGGCTGATCGAGGTGCCGCCGACGCGGTTGAAGCGCAGGCAGGCACCGCGGAAGAACTGGCCGCCCGGACAGGTGTTGCGGAACAGCCCCTGTTTGTTTGGCCGCTTGTCGTTCTGACCGTTGAAGATTAGGTTGGAGATTTCGGTCCAGCGCGCATTCACCTGGAACAGGAATTCGGAACGACCGTCAGATACCAGCGTGGTCGCCGGGAAATAGCCGAAGTTAACCATCGCGCCGGAAATGCGGAAGAAGCGCTGCTGCTGATCGCCAAAGTCACAGCCGGTCACGAAGAAGGTGCCTGCCGGAAACTGCACGCAGATCTGCTGGTTAGCCTTGAGCGACCACTGATACATGGCTTTTATCGCCGGTGCCGTATCGGTTTTGCCGTCGGCGATGGCGCCGAAGTCAAACAGCGTCAGGCGGTTGAAATCTTCCACCACGCGGCGCCAGTAGAACCCGTTGCCGCTGAAAATCACGCCGCCATCATCTTCGCCTTCGCCATACACGCCGACGAACTCGCCGCCGCCCACTTCCAGCCCTTCGTGCCAGCTTTTCAGCTTGATTTTCGCCCCGGCAAACAGCGGTCGGGTTTTACGCAGCTCTTCCACCGACGGTATTTCGCCGATCAGCTGATAGCCGTTCGGCTGCGCCAGGCGCTGGCTGAAGTTGCTGGCGTTCGGGCGCGACACGTCGCTGATGGAAAACAGCGTATTGCCCTGGTTATCTTCCACCACCATCGAGTGCGCGGGATTGGCGATTAACGCGGCGTTATCGTGAATAAACTGGGCAAAGTTGCCTTTATTGAGCGCAATGGGCTGGCTCACCTGGGACACCTTACCGCTGGCGTCGCGCAGATACACCGGAATCTGGTTGCCGGCCTGGCTGGCATCTTTGCCTGCTGCGCCAATCCACAGTTTGCCCTCAAAGTTCTGCCAGAACTGCGGTGGCATGGTATAGACATTTTCCGGCGTCAGAATCGGCACATCGCCCGGCGGGACGCTGGAGGCATCAACCGCTTTCAGCGCCGGCTGACCACTTTTGGCGGCGTAACTGGAAAACGCGCTCACCGACAGCGCGGCAACAATGGAGGAGGCTGCAGTTTGCAAGACTTCTCTTCTTTTCATGCTAACAATCCCGTGGTCATGGGGCCGCATGGCGGCCGAAAAGGTATCCCCGAGGCACGATAAAAGTGGTTACACCAGCGCCAGCCAGCTCTGTTTGATCTGATTACCGTCAAACTTCAGCGCCGTCTCTTTGGTCTTTTCGCTCATGGCAAAGAACAGGCGATCGTCGCTGGCCAGCTGCTCCATGCGCGCCAGGAATGTGGCTTTGTCGTTCATTGGCACCAGGAAGCCATCTTCGCCGTGGTTGATGATCTCCTGCGGTCCGGTCGGACAGTCATAGGCCACCACCGGCAGCGACCAGGATTTGGCTTCCAGCAGTACCAGCGGCAGTCCTTCATAACGTGAGGTCATCAGCGCCATGTCGCTGTCGCGGTAGTAATCATTGATATTGCTAACTTTGCCGACAAAGTTAACGCTGCCGGTGATGCCCAGCGCCGCAGCCTGATCGTGCAGCTGCTGGCGCAGTTCGCCGTCACCGGCGATCACCAGCTTCCACTCCGGGTGTTTTTTGCTGAAGTCGGCCCAGATATCCAGCAGCAGGTCGAAGCCCTTCTGGTTATCAAGGCGGCCCACCGCCAGTGCCTGACGGCTGCGCGTCTCGCGCTGCCAGGATTTGTACACCACCGGATTAGGAATTTGCTGGCTGGGGATATGCCAGCGGGTGAAGACCTGATGGTCTTTGTCAGTCAGCACGATCACCTGATCGTAGTAGCGCAGCAGCAGCCACTTCAGCAGTTTGATCGGCTTGCTGAAGGAGTTAATAGCGATGTGCTCGCAGGCGTAGGCTTTGAAGGTTTTTTTCTTCATTGCCATCAGGTTCCAGAAGGCAAACATCACGCTCAGGCGCCCCATACTGATCAGGAATACGCTGTCGAAGCCCTCCTGATGGATGCGCGCCACGGCACTTTTAATCGGGTTGCTGTGGCCTTCGAAGCTGACAATCTCTTTCACCCGCTCAAACGGGTAAAAGGTTTTGCCGTGCCCTTCCAGCGAGTAAATGGTGACGGCATGCTCCTCACCGAGGCACTCCGACATGAAGTTGCAGATGTTCTCCGTGCCTGCGTAGGAGTAGGCATCCTTAATAACCAAAACAATCTTTTTCATCTGATACTTTTCACCTCAAATTGCTCAAATCCAGACCCAAGTCATTTGCGTTGCCGCAAGGCGGCAAGTGCGTTCATTCCCGGGAGCTTACTCAAGTAAGTGACCGGGATGGACGTGCGCAGCCAACGTAGCGGCAGCGCGAAGGACACAGGGTCTTAGCGATGTTTAAGGGTGAAAAGAACCCCATTCACCATATACCAGCCGTAATAGTAATAGATTTTTAAAGGATTGTTTTTATAGATAATTCTTAATAATTCGAGGTGCCATTTCGCCGCTTTATTTTTGTTACGCGACAGCGAATCGCCCAGCTCGTAGTAGTTGACCAGCGTCTTCTGGATCACCCGGGCTTGTTTGTAGCGGAGGAACAGCTCATAGAGGAACAGGAAGTCTTCATGGCCTTTACGCTGGAAGAAGATGCCCTGTGGCGGACGACGGAAACACACCGAGGAGAAGCAGACGCGATACTGCTTCTTCACGAAGTTTTCCTGCTGCAGATAAGGTTTGTTGTAATTGATGTCGTGATCGGCGGTTTTGGTTTTGTAGTGATAATGGGTGATCACAAAGTCGTCACCGGCGGCCAGCGCCGCGGCCTGTTCGGCCAGTTTCTCCGCGTGCCATTCGTCATCGCTGTCGAGAAACGCAATGATCTCCTCTTTGGCCGCGCGCAGACCCACGTTGCGCGTTTCCGCCGCGCCGAGGTTGACCTCGTTGCTGAGGATAGTGATGCGCGCGTCCTGGCAGTGCTCGCGCACAAAAGCGAGTGAATCATCGGTGGATTTATCATTGACCAGGTAGAGATGCCAGTCGCTGTAGGTCTGATTCACGATCGACTCAACCGCACGCAGCACGGTGTTGCGCGCGTTGTACATCGGCATCACGATACCGATGGTGCCAACATGATTTGTCATTTGTATACCCGGAGTGTCAGGAACCGAAAAAATGCTCCCGCTGCGGGAGCAAGTGAAAGTCATAAATCGATCAGGAAACCGCTCTTCGCCCCGTGAAGCGCGACTTCAGCTTATCGACCAGGCGATTGATGAAGTAGGCGCGGTTATCACGGTTGGTGAGGAAGAAGTAGCGCGCAAAACTGACGCTGGCCAGCAGCGAATTGCCATCCATTTTGTAGCGCAGCGGCAGCTTGAACGCTTTGTAGGTATGGATATCGCGCGCCGTCAGGTGCGGCTTCATGGTGTCGAGCCAGAAGAAGGAGTACTTCACCGACTCGCCTTTGTGTTTGGAACCAAATTTGGTCACCAGATGGTAGGTCGCCAGCGGTTTGGCGATCATCACAAATTCGTAGCCCATGCGGTCGGCGCGGATGCAGAAGTCATAATCCTGATGGCGAATATAGCGCGCATCAAACTGGATTCTGGCGGCATCTTCGCGCTTCAGCACGATGGTACTGGTCTGGATAAAGCCGTAACAGCCAAACAGGTACTCCGCCACGGTCTCGTTTTTACCCGGCGGCTGCATCGGCATCACTTTGAGAAAGCTGCCGTCCTGATGAATATTGACCTGGCTGAAGATGACATAGCGCGATTTACCCTGCGCTTCCAGCTTGCGGATGGTATCGCACACTTCCAGCAGCTTGTCCGCGTGCCACTCGTCGTCGGCATCGAGGAAGCTGATGAAGTCGCCCTGCGCCAGTTCAATACCTTTGTTGCGCGCGCCGGCACCGTTGAGTTTGACCTCAGACAGCTCCAGTTTGATGTCCAGATCCTGATAGCGCTCGCCGCGCACCACCTGCGCCAGTTCCGCGGCATCAGCGGATTTGTCATCCACGATGATGACTTCAAAGTTGCGATAGGTTTGCGCTTTGACGCAATCCAGCGTCGTGACAATCGATTTCGACGCGTTATAAGCGGGAATTACAATTGAGAAGCGGATGTCCTGCATTGCCAGCACCTCTTAAACAGCTGTTCCAGATTCAACGGTAACGCGAGCGGCCTGTAGAAAGGAATCGGCTTTGTTCTGAAAAATCATGCCGTTAGTATTCTTTTTCAATAAGACTTTTCGTACCGTCACGGAAATACCTAAGATTGTGCTGTGTGTATGTTGGATGGTGCAAAACGCACCGAAAAATTTAGTCGCCATGTATGGCGTCATGTCCGGCCAGGCGGTTTGCCGGTCGCCATCAATGACGTTATATCCGACAGAGCGGTTTTCCGGTCGCCATGAATGGCGACCCTACAGCGTCGGGTACGGTTCTGACCGTCAGTGCATGTATGCGCACGGGTAAAGAGGTCAATTCTCCTGCACCGTTCACGTAGGGTGCGCATTTATGCGCACCTCGCTAACGCTTTTTAGTCATAAAAAGGGGCGGAAAATCCGCCCCCGATAGTGCTTAGCTTTTGCTCTCTTTGCCGTATTCGTAGTTGTAATAGTCGTAACCATAACCATAGGCATTCGACGCTTTACGGACCACGGCGTTGAGGATGACGCCTTTAATCTCGATACCGTTTTGGGCGAAGCGCTTGTAGCTGACATCCAGCTCTTTGGTGGTGTTGGTTTCGAAACGCGCCACCATCAGCGAGGTACCGGCCAGCTTACCGATGATGGAAGCGTCGGTCACAGCCAGAATCGGCGGCGTATCGATCAGCACCAGGTCATAGTTCTTGCTCGCCCAGTCCAGCAGCTCCTGCATGCGACGATGCATCAGCAGCTCAGACGGGTTCGGTGGCACCTGACCGCGCGGCAGGAAGTCAAAACCGTACACGCCCTTCTGAATCATCGCCGGCGAGAACTCGCTCTTGCCTGACAGTACGTTAGACAGGCCGGTCTTGTTGTCCGCACCCAGCAGCTCGTGGGTATAGCCGCGACGCATATCACCATCGATGAACAGCACGCGCTGACCTGCTTTGGATACCAGCGTCGCCAGGTTGGCACAGATAAAGGTTTTACCAATACCCGGGCTGGCACCGGTGATCATCAGGATGTTGTTTTTCGCTTCCATCATGGCGAAGTGCAGGCTGGTGCGCAGGCTACGAATCGCTTCGATGGAGAGGTCAGTCGGGTTACCCAGCGCCAGCAGCGTGTTGTGCGGATCCGACTTCTCTTTGCTGCCGCGTCGCGCCAGCGCTTCGGTGTCTTTCTTACGCTGCCACTCGGAGAGCGGTACGCTGGCATAGACGTTCATGCCCAGCTCTTCCAGCTGCTCCGGATTGTCGATACCGTGGTGGAACAGCGCTTTCAGCAGCACCAGACCAACCGACAGCATCAGACCAACAATCAGGCCCGCAACAATAATCAGCAGTTTCTTCGGTGCCACCGGGCTGGTGCTGGTTTCAGCACGGTCGATGATGCGCACATCACCCACGGTGCTGGCCTTGCTGATGCCCAGTTCCTGCTGACGGTTCAGCAGCTGCATGTAGATTTCCTGACCGGCCTGCACATCACGCGTCAGACGCAGAATCTCCTGCTGGGTCTGCGGCATGGCCGAGATTTTCTTGTTCAGCTGCGCCTGTTCCGCTTCCAGCGTTTTGCGTTTTTCCAGCAGCGCGCGGTAGGTCGGGTGGTCTTTGGTGAACAGCTGGGAAACTTCGGCTTCACGGAAGGTCAGCTCGTTCAGCTGGCTCTGGACGCTAACGGACGAGTCGAGCGCCGATTTGGCTTCCAGTGACATGTCGACCGACTCGTTTTGACGACGGAAGGTGTTCAGCTTGTCTTCCGCATCGTCCAGCTTGGCACGCACGTTAGGCAGCTGGGTGCGCAGGAATTCGAGGCTCTTCTCCGCCTGCTCAGACTTACGCTCAACGTTCTGCAGCAGATAGTTGTTGACGATCTGGTTCAGCACGCGGCTCGCCTGCTCCTGATCTTCATCCTGGAACTCCAGGCCCAGCACGCCGGTGGTTTTGCCTTTATCGGCGACGGTCAGCGCGCCGAGTACGGTTTTAATCGCCTGCAGGTCGCTCAGCTTGGTGACGCTGAAGCTGGTGCCTTCGTCAGCCTGAATGCCGCTAACCAGCATGGTGACGTCGCCGTGCTGCTCCAGCTGACCGACGCGACCTTTGAACAGCTCGTCGCCGTCTTTGCTCACGGTATAGGTCTGCGGACCGGTGACTTCCAGCTCAACGGTACGTTTGTCGATGCTGCGCGGAATTTCCAGGCGTGAAATGGCAATCTGCGCCGGCTTGTTGCCCATCAGGCGCGACAGACCTTTACCGATTACCGGGAAGTAGTTTTGCTGAATGACCGTGTCCAGACCGAGGTCGTTAACGGTTTTACCAATCACCATGCGGGATTCGATGATCTGAATCTCGGTGTCTGATGCTGGCGTGGTCGGAATCACATCCTGTAATTCGTTCAGCACCGAGGCGGTGTTTTTCTGCTCCACCTGCACCATAGCGTCCGCGCTATAGATTGGCGTAGCAAACAGTGTGTAGAGCGTTGCCATCAGCATAAAGAAAGCGGTGACCGCCACGATGATCCAGCGATGATCGATCAGCTGTCCCACAAGATGCGCCAGATCCCATCCATTCGAATCTTCTTTTGGCGCAGTCATAACCTTGTTTTTGATATTCATGGATATTCCCAACTATCGGCTTAGTACGTTAACCCATTTCTGGGTAGCGTTTTCCAGTAACCCGTAAACCTCTTCAAAGGCCTCACGGCTTTTTTTGTACGGATCCGCAATTTCCTGTTGGTTAAGCCAGTGGCCCAGCAGCATGGTCTTCCCCCGCGCGGCCGGATCGATGCGATTCACCTGCTCAACGTGGCGCTTCTCCATTACCAGAATCAGGTCAAAGTCACGGCACATGCTGGCCGTTAACTGCTGAGCCTCATGACCGTCCAGCGAGACGCCATGTTCAGCGGCGACGGCGCTGGCCGTCTTATCCGCCGGGTGGCCCTTGAGGGCACCAAGACCGGCAGAAGCGATACGGGTATGCGGAAGTGCGCGTTTAAACAGACGCTCCCCGGTGGGGGAGCGGCAAATGTTGCCGACGCAGACGACTAACACTGACTTAATCATGGTAAAACCTTAGTCCGACCAGTTGCGGAAACGCAGCGCTGCGGAGCTTGCATCGTCGATACCCACGATGGTCGGCAGCAGTCCGGAAATCACGCGGTTCCAGCGGGTGATTGGTGTTGCGGTGACGTAGACAATGTCGTACGGCTCCAGTTGGAATTCGGTGCCCATCACCATCGACGCCGCATCTTTGGTGTTCAGCTGATAGATGTTGGCGATCTTGGTGCGGTTAGCACCGCGAATCGGACGAATGACAAATACGCCGGTGGCGTCAGAGGTGGTTTGATCCATGCCCTGTGCGTTACCCAGCGCTTCAGCCAGCGTCATGCCGCTGCGGTCCATCTTCAGCGTGGTCTGCTGTTTCACTTCGCCCATCACGAAGATCTTCAGATCGTCGTTACGCGGTACGTAAAGGATATCGCCCGGATAGAGCAGATGGTTCTGGCTCAGGTCGCCGTTTTGCATCAGCGCCTGCAGCGAAATGCGCTGCTCGCGGCCATTGTGCGTCAGCACCACGTTGCGCCAGTCGGCGTCGGCAGCAAGGCCACCCGCGGCGTTCACCGCATCCAGCACGGTCAGCGGCACGTTGGTGATAGGCTGCTGGCCGGAGGTGGTGACCGAACCAGTCACGTAGGCTTTCTGCGAACGGAACGCGGCCACATTGACATCCACCTGCGGACTTTCAATGAACTGCGCCAGACGACGCGCGATTTCACTGCGGATTTCCGTCACGGTGCGGCCTGCAACGCGTACTTTACCGATGTACGGATAGAAGATGGTACCGTCTGCCTGCACCCAGTTACCGGTGTCGCTGGCGCTACGGTACTGACCGGCCGGCGTGGTCAGCTCAGGGTGATCCCATACGGTGACGTTCAGTACGTCGCCGATGCCAACGCGGTATTGATAGCTCTGAATCTCGTTCTGCAGCAGCGGGTTAGCCTGAGCAACCAGCGGCTTCGGACGCATCTGTTCAACCAGACGCGGCGTCAGAGGGAAGACGTTAACGTATTTGTCGATGTCAAAATTGCTATCCTGTTGCTCAATGACATCTTTTCCGCTAGTGGAAAGGTGCGAACCTGGTTCGATGGTGCACCCGGAGAGGAAAGTCGCGGATACCAGTAACGGTATCAATTTAGTTTTCATTATCATCTGGTTCTTCGCTATCAGTTAATGATTGATAGAGGCGAAAACGCCGCTGTGTAAGCGTCTAACAAAAATAAAGGCAAGGAATTAAACACTGAAACTGAGGTTCATTATCATTAGCTCCCTGGTTTATGTTGTCATCCTGATTGCAGACGACTTCAATTAAAGTGGGTTATCGTTAAGCGGCTTAATAACCCGCTCTGTTCGGGCTCGATAATGGCAGTTATCAGTTACAGACACTCCCAGCACCGGCAGTTATCAGGCGGGAACGTTATTTCGTCCCCTGCCCTTGCTGTCTATCAATAAGCGCCGTCGCGTTTGAGTACCACGCCGACCGTCTTAAACAGAATCGCGATGTCATTCCACAGCGACCAGTTTTTGACATACCACGAATCGAAATAGACGCGCGTCTCATAGTCAACGTCGTTACGACCGCTGACCTGCCACAATCCCGTCATGCCTGGCTTTGCCATCAGGTAATAATCAACATCACCGGCATAACGGCAGAGTTCATCTTCAATCACCGGGCGCGGGCCAACGAGGCTCATGTCACCGCGCACGACGTTCCACAGCTGCGGCAGCTCATCCAGGCTGGTTTTACGGATGAAATGACCGACTTTGGTAATACGTGGATCGTTTTTCAGTTTGAAATCTTTGTCCCACTCGGCGCGGGCTACCGGATCGGTGCGCAGCACCTCTTCCAGCACCTCTTTCGAGTTAATTACCATCGAGCGGAACTTCAGGCACTTGAACTTGCGGCCGTTGAGACCCACACGTTCGTGACCGTAAATCGGTGGTCCGCCATCACGGCCAACCATGAAGCCGAGTACCAGCAGCGCAGGTGACAGCGCGATAATGATGCTGAGCGCGCCGACGATATCGAATGCCCGCTTCAGGACACGCGAGGTGCGTTTCGCCAGGTTGTTATTCACACGCAGAATCATCACTTCATGGCTGAAGATGTACGCCATGTCGGTGCCGTACAGCGGCACACCGCGCAGCGTGGGAATCACCGAGACCGAGCGGCAGTTATGCATCGCCAGCATTTTCAGCCAGCGATCGCGGTGCTGACTCTGCTCAAACTCCACCGCGACAATGAACTGGGTTTCGCTGTTAGTCAGCTGCCACAATTCTTCCTCGTTGTGCAGCACCGGCACACCAGAGATGCTGGCCTGCGGGCAGCTGCCGTCCACGTCGAAGAAGGCGATCACATCAAAACCCATCACCTCTTCGCTCTGCAGTGCCTGCCAGGCTTCCTGCGCGTTGCGGTTGCTGCCGATAATGATGGTTTGCTTTTTCCACATACCGAAATGATTCAGCACGCGTTTGGAAATAGCACGCGCCAGCGGAATCAGCACCAGCGCTAAAATCCACGTTAATACCCAGACAAAACGGGACATCTGCCATTGTGATAATGCTGAAATTGACAAATCGATGACAGAGAAAATGAGAATGGTACGAAAGATCTCTTTCAGCTCAAACCAGAAGGGTTTGCGATAGGTATAATGACGCAGGCGAACCCAGAACCAGCCTGTACAAATTAAGGACAGACAGACATGGGTGGCGATTTTTAAGTTGAGGTCTTTTTCAGAAATATCTGCCAGTGGAGAATCGGCGAACGAATTAATCAGCGCGAGTGCAATAAACAATGCCGCGTTGAAACAAATTAAATCCGAGCACGCCAGTAAAATTTTTGTCAGAAGACTTTTATATGTAAATTCATTATCGCGCATATTTGACTCTTTTATTTTATTTCCCTTAATCCCTAACGCCTAAGCCTGAGTAATTAATGAGCGATGCACTAACTAAACCAGCGAGACAAACTGCGGCGAACTCCCCGGCATTTAGGCCAATTCTCTTTCCAGTTAAGCAAGAAAATTGTGATAAATACCAACAGATTAGTCTGACTTCCTTTTGCCGCAAGGCCAGACAATTCTTAACCTGTGAAAACCACGTCAGGCACGCTACCGCCCTTGGCTGTCGCTGCCAATACCGCTTACAACACCCTATTTTTTGTCCGCGCTTTGTCGCCACGCCGGGAAATACCCGCCTTAACCCGTGCACGATCACAATTCACAACATTAAGAAGCTAAACAGCGCGCTATTAACAACATTGGCGCAGACATTTACTAACACGTTGCTATACTAGTTATTACTGGCTTGTTTACAAGTAGGCCCCGTCTTCCCTGCACTATTTTAGGAAAAAGACTACCAGCCATAAGTATTGATGCCAGCCCCGCCAGGCAATTTCACGCCAAATTTCAGAATAATTCGATACCCGTCTTCAGATTAGTCGCATTAAAAATGTACGCTTTTGCCGCCGGATAAGAATAAATAGTGGTCTTCATCCACACAGGATGTTTATCCATACTTTTCACTTATCGCCCGGCTGAACAAGGTAAGATTAATCCTAATAAGCCGCCAGTCCGCGACATCCGCGCGGCCGGGGCGTATTTGTACCCTGTCTGACGATTAACTATCATCAGACTAAGCTCATTTTTAGACATTATGGTGATGAAAGTATGTGGGAGTGGATCATCGATCCGTCGCTCTGGGCAGGATTAGTCACGCTAATCGTTCTTGAGCTGGTGCTGGGTATTGATAACCTGGTTTTCATTGCCATTTTGGTGGAGAAGCTGCCGCCGACGCTGCGCGACCGCGCGCGAGTGTTCGGCCTGCTGCTGGCGCTGGTATCACGGCTGGTGCTGCTGGCGTCGCTGTCGTGGCTGGTTACGCTGACCCAACCGCTGTTCACCCTCTTCCAGCATAGCTTCAGCGCACGCGACCTGCTGCTGCTGGGCGGCGGTATCTTCCTGTTGTTTAAAGCCACGACCGAACTAAACGCCCGGCTGGAGGGCAGCGACGAGGAATCGTGTCAAAATAACAGCGGTGCTAAATTCTGGCCGGTGGTGGCGCAAATCGTGGTGCTGGACGCCATCTTTTCACTTGATGCCGTCATTACCGCCGTCGGTATGGTCAACGACCTGCCGGTGATGATGATCGCCGTGACCATCGCCATCCTGTTAATGCTGCTGGCCAGCAAGCCGCTGACGCGCTTCGTTAACGGCCATCCTACCATTGTGATTCTCTGCCTGAGCTTTCTGCTGATGATCGGCTTTAGTCTGGTGGCAGAGGGTTTCGGCTTCGTCATCCCGAAAGGCTATCTGTACGCGGCCATTGGCTTCTCGATTGTGATTGAGATCTTTAACCAGCTGGCGCTGTTTAATCGCCGCCGTTTTCTTACCGCCGGACGGCCGCTGCGCCAGCGCACCGCCGAAGCCGTGCTGCGCATTCTGCGCGGTGAAGCGCAGCGCGCCGATCTGGATGCCGACACGGCATCGCTGCTGAGCGATAACCAGGGCGCAGCGCTGTTTACCCGTCAGGAGCGGCGCATGATCATGCGCGTGCTGGGCCTGGGTCAGCGCCAGATCAACAGCATCATGACGTCACGCCATGACGTCGAGCACATCGATCTGAGCGAAGACCCGCAGTCGATCATGGATAAACTCGACCGCAACCAGCATACGCGCCTGCTGATCACCGAACAGGGGCGCGAGCCGCTGGGCGTGGTGCATGTGATCGATCTGCTGCATCAGTCGCTGCACAGTAAATCGCTGGATTTGCGTGCGCTTATTCGCCAGCCGCTGGTGTTTCCCGAGCGCGTCACCCTGCTGCAGGCGCTGGAGCAGTTTCGCCATGCGCGCACCCATTTTGCCTTTGTGGTGGATGAATTTGGTTCGGTGGAAGGCGTGGTGACGCTGAGCGACGTGATGGAGACCATCGCCGGCAACCTGCCCAATGAAGGGGAAGAGATTGATGCCCGTTACGATATTCAGCCCGCAGAGCATGGCGGCTGGATCGCCAACGGCCATATGCCGCTGGAAGATTTAGCGCTGTATGTGGCGCTGCCGCTCGACGAGAGGCGCAATTACCATACGCTGGCGGGATTGCTGATGGATAGCCTGCAGCACGTGCCCGCCGAAGGTGAGGAGTTGCGCGTCGGGGATTATCTGCTGCGCACCCTGCAGGTTGAGAACCATCGGGTGCAAAAAGTCGAGATTATGCCGGTCGCGCCCGCACCGTTTATTTAACCCGGTGCCGGAGCGTGATTTATTATGCGTGTCCGGCCACCAGTGTTGCGATTTGTAGCGGCGCGATTTATCGCGCATGCCTGACATCCGCACCGTTGTACATTGCGCAATAAATTGCGCCGCTACCCGTCAGTGCAACGCGGGGTCGCGGCGCGAATCATCGCGCGATAAACAATCCGATAACGTCGCCCTGGTCCTTTTATTGCCGCGGTGCAGACTTCTGGCTATCCAGCCACTGATTGAGGCGCGTTTTGGCTTCGCCCTGCAACTGCTGGCGCACCACGTCATCCACCGGCAGCGAATACTGCAGATTACCCCAGCTGCCGTACATGCGCAGCGGAATCGGCTGGCCGTTGAGTACTTTCGCCAGCCGGTCGTCGCCCTGCCAGCCGCGCAGAATCATATTAATGGTGACATCCAGCTGCTGCTTCACCACATCCACGTTGCCGTGGGTTTGCAGCGCCAGCCGGCTACTGCCGCCCTGCAGATCCGGCAGCGTGACGTTGCCCTGCTTCAGGCTGATGCGCCCGCTTAACTGTTCAATTCCCTGGTCATCCGGCTGATCGTTACTGACGCGATTGCTGACGCGCGCCACGGCGCGGCGCACCATCTGCTGCAAATTCAGCCGCGCCAGCTGCAGATTAGTCGCTTCCAGTTCTGCATTGCCCTGCCAGTTCTGTTTCGCCTCCGCCACGCTCAGCCCGGCACCGCTGATGTCGCCCTTGAGCGAGACCGTGCCCTGCAGCGAAGCCGGCAGTTCCAGCGCTTTAAGCAGCGGCGCAATGGCAATGCTGCTCAGCTCCGGCTGAAACGCCACCTGCGTGACCGGCTGACGGATATCCACCGAGCCGGGAATGGAAAAGTGGCCGTCACCAAATTTGCCCTGCAGCTTGTTGAGCGTCAGCAGCCCGCGCTGATTGCGGGCGTCAATTTGCAGATTGCTGAGCGTCAGACCGCGCCACACGCTGCTGTCAGCGTCGAGCGTCAGCTGCAAATCCATGCTGTTGAGCGGCGAGTCGGCATTATTGTGCGCGCGCGGCTCAGCGATCACCGGCGTGCGCATCACGTTAGCCTGCTGCGTGGTGCTGTTATCGCTGGCGGGCGCGCTGGCCATCAGGTTATCCAGATTGAGCGAGGTCGCGTGCAGTGCGAGGTTGAGCTGCTGCGGCAGGGCCAGCCGGCCCTCAGCGCTGCCGTCGAGGGCGCTGTCGTTCGCGGTTAACTGCAGCTTGTTCAGCGCAAACTGCTGCTGGTCGCCATCCCACTGCGCCTGCCCGCTCAGCGTACCTTTAATGCCCTGCGGCGGCAGGTTCGCGCCGTCCAGCGTGTACTCCAGTTCATCCAGCTGGCCGCTGATACGGTGCGGATAGTGCGCCACGTCCATCTGCCCTTTCAGGTTCAGGCTGAGATTGCGCTGATTGCGCGACACGCGGGTCGCCAGCTCAACGCTGGCCTGCCGGTTATCGTCCTGATTCAGGTTGAGGTTGAGATCGCGGAAGTTGTACTCGTCACCGCCCGGCTGCTGCCAGATGAGCAGGCTATCGGCGATGCGCAGTTTACTGATGTTAAAGGTCCAGCCATTGCTGGCGGCGATGGCCGGTTCACTATCGCCCGGCTCAATCGGCGCGCCCTGCGGTTTCTGCACCGCGCTGTCCGGCGTAGCGCGAATAATCGCGTTTTTCAGCATCACCTGGCTGACGCTCAACTGATGCGACAGCAGCGGCCACAGATTGACGTCCAGACGCATATTATCGGCGGTGACCATCGGCTGGCTGGCGCCGGGCGCGGTCAGGCTCATGCGGCCCGCCAGAATGCTGAGCTGCGGCCAGACGTGCCAGCGCAGGTCGCCGCTCACTTCAAGCTGATAACCACTGCGCTGTTTTACCTGCTGTACCATATAGGTACGAAAGTCGTTGGGATTGACCAGCAACACCAGTGCCGTCATGCCCGCTACGACCACCACTAACAGGATGGCCAGCGTGGTTATCAGTCTTCTCATTGCATCCTCATCACCGTCAGATTTCAGGCCGCTGGCGCGAAATCACTCCAGGAGAAACGTTAGTCTTTATCAATACGGCTGGCGTCAGCGCCCTGCTGCCCGCGATATTTGGCGTCTTCGCGGCGATTGTAAGGACGCGCCGCCGGTCCGGACAGCGGTTCAAAGCTCAGTGCGCCAATCAGCATGCCGGGACGCAGCGCCAGCGGCAGCTTACCGGAGTTGTAAAACTCCAGCACGATACGGCCCTGCCAGCCCGGATCGATGCGGTGCGCGGTAACGTGCACCATCAGCCCGAGGCGCGCCAGCGACGAACGGCCATCCAGCCAGCCCACCAGATCGTCGGGGATGGTGACGGATTCCAGCGTCACCGCCAGCGCCAGTTCACCCGGATGCAGAAAGAACGCTTCGCCTTCCGGCAGCACAATCTCATCGCTCATCACGCGATCCAGCGCCGCGCTCACTTCATGCTTTGGACCACTCAAATCTATAAACGGTGCGGTGTGGCCGCTAAAGGTACGGAACTGGTTACCGAGGCGCACATCCACGGTAGCACCGTTGATGCGCTCAACCGGCGGACGGGGATCGATGGCCAGCTTGCCGCTGTCCAGCCAGCTTTCAATATCGCGATCGCATAATCTCATCGCAGAAACTCCATGATTTAAGTGTAGCGAAAGGTGGTCAGGTTGTGACAAACCGTTCGCGTCACGTCCATCCGGACGCACGGTGTCCCGTTCCGGTCCCGCTGAACCGGACGGGCGTCGTCAAAGATACTGGTTAATTTTGGCCTTGAGGATATCAATGGCGATGCGGTTTTTACCACCGCGCGGCACAATGATGTCGGCATACTGCTTGGAAGGCTCAATAAACTGCAGGAACATCGGGCGCACGGTCTTTTGGTACTGGCTCATCACCGAGTCCATTGAGCGCCCGCGCTCGTTGACGTCGCGCTTCATACGGCGCATCAGGCAGATATCCAGCGGGGTATCAACGAAGATCGAGAAGTTAAGCTCCTGGCGCAGCCGTGCATCGGTCAGCAGCAGAATCCCTTCCAGAATAATCACTTTCTTCGGCTTCAGGTGAATACACTCGCCGGTGCGGGTGTGCTCAACGTAGCTGTAAACCGGCAGGTCGATATCTTCGCCGGCCTTGAGCGCGCGCAGATGCTGCAGCAGCAAATCGTGGTCCATCGCGCTCGGATGGTCGTAGTTGGTTTTCACCCTCTCTTCCATGGTGAGGTGGCTTTGATCTTTATAGTAGGCATCTTCGGGGATCACACCGATATGCTCGTCACCGACCTGGTCACGGATTTCACGATAGAGCGTGCTGGCAATAAGACTTTTTCCGGATGCGGATGCACCTGCAATGCCAACGATCACGCACTGATGAGACTTGTCAGTCATACTTTTTTAAGACCTGATAACTGGAGCCGGTTTCTGTCTGCACAAAAACAGGCCGATTGAGAGGGTTAGTTGGCGGCAATTATAGGGATTTCACCGGGTTGATGCCAGTGAAAACCGGCGCGCCGCCTTTTCAGACTATCCCGTTTTGCAGCCAGCGGCTTAATCGATACACTGTTTCTCTGCCCGCCGTGTGACTGGCGGGAGCCCGATAGTCGTTGCAAGGAAAAGTATGAGCTGGAGAACCCTGACCTATTTCGGCGACAGTATGTTGCTGATCCCCACTGCGGTGATCATCGCACTGGTGCTGCCGTGGAAAAGCGACAACCGTCGCACCGTCTGGTACTGGCTGCTGGCGTTTGGCCTGGCGGGCCTGCTGGTCAGCATCTCGAAAATTATGTTTCTCGGCTTCGGCATTGGCAGCGCGCGCTACAACTTCACCGGTTTCAGCGGCCATAGCGCGATGTCAGCGACGCTGTGGCCGGTGATGATGTGGCTGATTTCCGGCCGCTGGCCCACGTTCTGGCGCGCCCTGACCATCGGTATCGGCTATCTGATTCCGCTGATGGTGGGATTATCGCGCCTGGTGATCCATGCGCACTCGGTGAGTGAAGTGCTGGCCGGACTGATGCTGGGCTTTACCCTGAGCAGCGCGTTCCTGCTGAGCCAGCGCCGCACCGCGCTGAAGGGGTTTAGCGTGGTGCAGGTGGCAGTGGCATTTCTGATTCCGCTGTTGCTGATGGGCCACGGCCGCGTCGCCACCACCCAGCAGTTCCTCGAGCGTTTTTCCGCTGACCTCGCCGGGCTGGAAAAGCCCTTCACCCGCGCCGATTTGTTTCGCTGAGTGTGTTGCGCGGGAAAGGGTGTAAGGTCTGTCCATTACGTTTTGAACACGTTCCACAAATGATTGCACATACTGTAGCGGCGCAATTTATTGCGCGATAAATCGCGCCGCTACAAATCGTGCAATTTGTCGTGTCCTTACCTGAATCCCTGCAGATCCAGCAGGCGCGATACTGCCAGCAGATTTCACCGTTTTTGTCCGGTGCGCATTCATGCGCACCTGGATGCAGGCCGCAAAAAAACATTTCCGCACAAAGATATCTGACAGATGTGCTAGCATGGATTAAGAGATTGACTGGCGCATTTTTCTTCGAGTAATCAATGCGCGCTGCTGGATTCGTGCATGACTCTTGAGATAACAACCTCGCAGGATAATCCGCAAAAAAAGTGGCTCAGCGCCCTGCTGCTTTGCGCGCTGGCATTTTTACTGACGCTGTTCTGTCTGGAACTGATTGTTGTCAGCGGCCGCATTTCCCCGCTCTGGTACTCCACCGCGTTAATGACCGTCGTGGTGTTCCGCGCCCCCTCGCGACAGGTACCGCTGCTGCTGGCCAGCTGCGTGCTCGGCACGGCGCTGGCCAATCTGCTGGTGATCGGCCCGGCCCTGAGCAATGTCAAATTCGCCATCCTTAATATGGTGCAGGCCATCCTCGGCGGGCTGATGCTGCGCGCGCTGCTCGACCGCAAAGCCCCGCTCAACTCACTGGCCGACTGGATACGCTTTGCGCTGGCTGCGGGCCTGATCGCGCCGCTGCTGGGCGGCGTCGTGGCGCTATGGATGCTGCACGTTGACGGCCACGCCTCGCTGCCGTTTTTCTCCACCTGGGTGATCTCTGAAGTGATTGGCGTGCTGGCCTTCGGTCCAGTGCTGCTGCTGTGGCCTGATAAACCGCTGCGCCAGCTGATCACGCCGGAACGTCAGCTGGAAACGCTGCTCACGCTGATTGTCACGCTGCTGGCCAGCTATCTGGCGCTGCGCTTCCTGCCGTGGCCGTTTACCTTTATCGTGGTGATTCTGTTCTGGTGCGCGGTGCGCCTGCCCAAATTCGAAGCCTTTCTGCTGTTTTTCCTCAACGCCAGCTTTATCTCGCTGCTGCTGGCGCTCGACTGGGTCAACCTGGCGCGCAACGATCTGCTGCTCGGCCAGGTCAGCACCTGGCTGCCGTTTCTGCTGGTGCTGCTGCCGAGCCACGTAATGTCGCTGGTGATGGATGCCTTCCAGCGTGAAAAGCACCACATCAGCGAAAGCGAAACCCGCTTCCGCAACGCCATGGAGTATTCCGCCATCGGCATGGCGCTGGTATCACCGGAAGGCGGCTGGCAGCAGGTCAACCAGTCGCTGTGCCGCACGCTGGGCTTCGCGGCGGAAGAGCTGAAAAAACTTACCTTCCAGCAGATCACCCATCCGGACGATCTCAACAGCGACCTGCAGCAGCTGGAGCGGCTGATCGCCGGTGAGATCCTGACCTATACCCTGGAGAAGCGCTATTTCCGCAAAGATGGCGAGATCGTCTGGGCGCGCCTCACGGTCTCGATGGTGCATGATGCGCGGCTGCAACCGCTCTACTTTATCGCGCAGATTGTGGATATCTCCGAGCTGAAGCAGAGCGAGCAGGTCAACCAGCGGCTGATGGAACGCATCACGCTGGCCAATGAAGCGGGCGGCATCGGCGTGTGGGAGTGGAACCTGCTAAACGGCGAGATGTTATGGGACAAGCGCATGTACGAGTTGTTTGCGCTGGAGCCCCACCGGGTACCGAGCTACGACCTGTGGCTGCATCTGGTCGATGTTCAGGAACGTGAAGCGGCCGCGCTCACCATTCAGCAGGCGATTGAACGCCGCAGCGCCTTCCAGCTGGAGTACCGCATCAACCTGCCGCAGGGCGTGCGCTACGTGCGCTCCGAGGCCAATAGCATCATCAGCAAGGACGGGCAGATCGAACGCATGCTCGGCATTTGCCAGGACATTACTTCGCTGCGCACGCTGAATGAAGCGCTGTTCCAGGAGAAGGAACGCATGGCCATCACCCTCGACTCGATTGGTGAAGCGGTGATTTGTACTGACGATGAGATGCGGGTGACCTTCATGAATCCGGTGGCCGAGACGCTGAGCGGCTGGCCGCAGGCGAAAGCGGCTGGCGTGGCGCTGAGCGAACTGCTGACGATTACGCGTGGCGCGCAGGGGCCGCGCGTGGAGAATCTGTTGCTGTGCAGCCTGCCCGCCAGCAAAACCACACCGGACCTCGAAGAAGAGCTGGTGTTGCATACGCCGGATGGTGCCCAGGTCGAGATTCACTACAGCATCACGCCGCTGAAAACCCTGACTGGCAGTGACATTGGTGCCGTAATGGTCATTCATGACGTCAGCGAGTCGCGCCGCATGATGAAACGCCTGAGCTACAGCGCCTCTCACGATATGCTGACGCGCCTGCCGAACCGTCACAGCTTTGAACAGCAGCTGAAGCGACTGGTGAATGACGCCGCCGCGCATCACAGCGAGCACGTGCTGGTGTTTATCGATCTGGATAAGTTTAAAGCGGTCAACGATACCGCCGGCCATGCCGCTGGCGATGCGTTGCTGCGCGCACTGGCCGATCTCATGCAACAGCACCTGCGCAATAGCGATGTGCTGGCGCGCCTCGGCGGTGACGAATTTGGCCTGCTGCTGCCCTACAGCAATGTTGACCAGGTGCGCGAGGTGGTGCAGGGCATCGTCAGCGCGGTGCATGACTTTACCTTTATCTGGCAGGACCGGCCGTATCACGTCGGCGCCAGCGCCGGTATCACGCAAATCGATCAGCATAACTGCATCAGCAATGTGGTGATGTCGCAGGCCGATGTCGCCTGTTATAGCGCCAAACACGCCGGGCGCGGCCAGTATCAGGTTTACCAGGAAGTTCAGGGATAAACTGCGGCGCTGCCCATTGCCAGCCCGCGTTGGCTGCGCTAAAGTCGCCCCCTTTTTTCTGGCATGGGGGATACAATGTTTATCGGATTCGACTACGGCACGGCTAACTGTTCCATCGCGGTAACGGATAGCGGCACACCGCGGTTACTGACACTGGAAAACGGTCAGCGCCTGCTTCCCTCCATGATTTGCGCGCCCACGCGCGAAGCCATCAGTGAATGGCTGCACCGCCACCATCAGGTCCCCACGCCAGACCGCGAAAGCACCGCGCTGCTGCAGCGCGCGCTGCGTTATAACCGCGAAGAGGATATCGAGGTAACGCCCGCCAGCGTGCAGTTTGGTCTGACCGCGCTGCAGCATTATATGGTCGATCCGGAAGAGGTGTGGTTCGTCAAATCGCCGAAGTCGTTCCTCGGCGCCAGCGGCCTGAAACCCCAGCAGATCGCCTTCTTTGAAGATCTGGTATGCGCCATGATGCTACACATTCGCCAGCAGGGTGAAACCCAGCTCGATCAACCGGTTGATCAGGCGGTGATTGGCCGGCCAATAAACTTCCAGGGGCTGGGCGGTGACGACGCCAACCAGCAGGCGCAGGGCATTCTGCTGCGTGCCGCAAAGCGTGCCGGGTTCCGCGACGTCGAGTTTCAGTTCGAGCCGGTTGCCGCCGGTCTGGAGTTTGAAGCCACGCTGCAGCAGGAGACACGCGTGCTGGTGGTGGATATCGGCGGCGGAACCACCGACTGCTCCATGCTGCTGATGGGGCCGCAGTGGCGTAATCAGTCCGATCGCCGTGCCAGCCTGCTTGGCCACAGCGGCTGCCGCGTCGGCGGTAACGATCTCGATATTATGCTGGCGTTCAAAACGCTGATGCCGCTGCTGGGTCTGGGCGGTAACACGCTGAAGGGCACTGCCCTGCCCGCCCTGCCGTGGTGGAACGCGGTGGCAATTAACGATGTGCCGGCACAAAGCGACTTCTACTCAGCCGCCAGCGGTAAGTTGCTGCGCGATCTGGTGCGTGATGCCGAACAGGGCGATAAAGTCGCGCATCTGCTGAAAGTATGGCAGCAGAAGCTGAGCTACCGGCTGGTGCGCGCGGCGGAAGAGAGCAAGATTGCGCTCTCCGAGGAGCGCGAGACCGCAGCCTCGCTGGCGTTTATTGCGCAAACGCTGCAGGCGGAGATCAGCGCCGCGCAGCTGGAAGAGGCGATCAATCAGCCGCTGGCGCGCATTCTTGAGCAGGTGCAGCTGGCGCTGGCCAGTTGTGACACCCGTCCGGAGGTGATTTACCTCACCGGCGGCAGCGCCCGTTCGCCGATCCTGCGCGCCGCGCTGCAGCAGGCACTGCCCGACACGCCCATCGCCAGCGGCGATGATTTCGGCTCGGTCACCGCCGGCCTGGCGCGCTGGGCCGAAGTGATGTTCAGATAATTCCCTCTCCCGCTTGCGGGAGAGGGTTAGGGTGAGGGCCAGATAGCCCTGTGCGATTTTCCCCTCACCCTGCCCTCTCCCAAAGGGAGAGGGAAAAGTCACACATTCTGCCAGATTAGAAATTCACGTTCGCACTGATCCCACCCACAAACGCATCTTTCACCTCGCTCACCGCACCCGGTGCCACCACGTATTGCAGGTTTGGACGCAGCTGCAGCCATTTGGTCAGCTGCGCATTGTAATAAACCTCGTAGTTGTACTCGGAACCATCCTGAATCGGCAGATAAGTTGGGCTGTCGAAATTCGTTTCGCCGTTGGCATCATTCTGCTGACGCAGCGAACGGGTATACGCGCTGTTGACGTGAATACGCGCCGCGCCGACGCCAATCTCATCCTGCGGACGCGCATCAAACGGCCCTTTCCAGGTAAAGCTGATGGACTGATAGTTGTCGGTTTTCGAGGTTTTGTGATCGTTCATCACCGCCTGCACCGTCACGCCCAGACCCCGGCTGGCATCGCCGCCCTGCGCGGTCAGCTGCTGCTGTAACAGCACGTAGCCGCCGTAGGCGTGATCCTTGCTCTGATAAGCGCCATCGCGCCAGCTGCCGTAGTTATCGCCGTTGGCCGACGAGTAGTAGTAACCAATGCGGTAGTTACCCGGCAGGTTGGCCGGCCCGAAGGTCGGCTTCCAGCCCAGTTCCACCGGCACCAGGTTGCCTTCGGAGTTGCTGGTATCCAGACGGAAACCGTCACCGCGATCGTAGTTGGCACTGTTCTGGTTGTAGAAGCCCACCTGGAAGAACACTTCCGGCGTGAAGTTAACCTTCACGCGGCCGCCCCACTGGGAAACCGGCCAGTTAAACCAGCGGTCGCCGCGCCAGTTACCCGCCTGGCCGCTGCCGAATGCAAGGTTCTGGAACTTGCTGTCGAAGTTGTCGAAATCTTCCCCGACGGTGACGCGACCGGCTTTCAGGTTGACAGTGTTATCAAACAGCCCTTTGCTGAGCCAGAACTGCGTCAGACGCCAGGTCTGGCCACGTCCGTACACTTCCTGCACCGATGACAGCATGCCGGTACGGCGGTCTGCCACCTGATCGGAGATATTGCGACCGTTACGGTCGGTAATGGTCATCTGGAACTGCGCATCCTGCCAGTCGAGCAGTTTTTGCAGGTCAAGATTCAGGCCAAACGCCCACTGATCGCTGTAGCGCATCGAGGTGTTGGTATCAGCACCGCCGCCCAGGTTCGAGGCACTCTCCATGGTGTAGTTAACGTCGAATTTCACGCCGTCGTTTTCCAGCTGCGTTCGGTTACCGCCCCAGTCGCCAAACATATAGGGGGAATCGTAGCTGAACGCATCGGCTGCCACCGCCGACGCACTCAACATGGCAAACATCAGGGTGCCCGCTGCCAGGCGAGGCATATGCTGCACTGCTTTTTTTCTGTTCATGATGATTATTCTTCTGTGAATTTCCGGAGAGGAACGGGCAGAGAATAATGCTGAGGTTATGTCAGTTTTTGCAAATCTGTGCGCAGTGAGTGCAAAGGTGACAGTGACTTAACGCAATTGTGACAGCGATCGATGAATGGATATGTTCTGGAGGAAAAAGGCATTTTTTGCGTGGCGAAAAAATTATTACGTGACGGGACGCCGCAGCGTCCCGCTTCGCGTTACGGCTTGCTGGCGCTGGCCAGCTCTTCAATCTCCTGCTTGCTGAGCTCCAGCTCGGTGGCTTTCACCAGCTCATCCAGCTGCTGCAGCGAGGTGGCGCTGACAATCGGTGCCGTGATGCTCGGTCGCGCAATCTGCCACGCCAGCGCCACCTGGGTAGCAGAGGCGTCGTGCGAGGCCGCGACATCTTCCAGCGCTTCAATAATGCGCTTACCGCGATCGTTGAGATATTTTTCTACAATGCCCTGGCCGCGCGCGCTTTTGCTGGCGTCTTCCGGCTTTTTGTATTTCCCGCTCAGGAAACCGCTGGCCAGCGAGTAGTAGTTAATCACGCCGAGACCGTTTTTCACCGCCACCTGCTCCAGTCCGCTTTCATACTCCTGACGATCGTACAGGTTGTACTCCGGCTGCAGGGTTTCATAGCGCGCCAGTCCCTCCTGCTTACTGATGTCGAGCGCTTCCTGCAGGCGCTGCGCGCTGTAGTTGGACGCACCAATAGCCCGCACTTTGCCCTCTTTGATCAGCGAGTCGAAGGCTTTCAGCGTCTCCACCAGCGGCGTGCTGTCGTCATCACGGTGCGCCTGGTAAAGATCGATGACATCCGTCTGCAGGCGGCGCAGCGAATCTTCCACGGCCTGGCGGATATAGGCCGGTTTCAGCCCGGTTTTCTCAGGCGTCAGCTCCATGCCTACCTTGGTGGCGAGCACGATACTGTCGCGCTTACCGCTTTTTTTCAGCCACTTACCGATGATGGTTTCCGATTCACCGCCGGCGTTGCCCGGCGCCCAGCGCGAGTAAACGTCTGCGGTATCAATGAAGAACAGCCCCTTTTCCACCAGCGCGTCGAGCAGTGAAAACGAGGTTTTTTCATCGACCGTCCAGCCAAAAACGTTGCCGCCAAACGTCAGCAGCGGCACGCTGATACCGCTGTCGCCCAGCTGACGGGTTTTGTGTTGACGCATGTGATCCTCCTTAGTGAAACGAGACTGGTCTGTCATTCAGCTTAGCAAAGGAAAAAGTCACGCTTATGCGTATTGCTGCCAAAATATTTACTGAATATGAATACTTAGCGTGCCCGGGGCGATATTCTTAATTCCTTCAATTTTTGCCCGACCCGGGCGACTACAATCATTTCGTTTGCGCCGCGGTTCGTTTGCGCGCGCATGTGGGGAAAACGAAACCGCCGGAGAGCACACAGAGCAATGAATAAACGATTAAAAACAGGCCTGATTAGCGTGGTGGTGCTGGCTGCGCTGGCGGGCGCTTACTACTGGTGGCAGCATCCGGCCGAGCCTGCGCAGGCTACCCAGGCTGATGGCCAACCGCATCACGGACGCGGTGGCAACAACAGCGGCGGACGCCGTCCGCTGGCACCGGTGCAGGCCGCAACCGCGACTACCGAAAGCGTGCCCTATTACCTCAGCGGACTGGGCACCGTCACCGCGGCCAATACCGTTACGGTGCGCAGTCGGGTCGATGGCCAGCTGATGGCGCTGCACTTCACGGAAGGTCAGCAGGTGGAGGCCGGCGCGCTGCTGGCAGAAATCGATCCCCGACCATGGCAGGTAGCGCTCACCCAGGCGCAGGGCCAGCTGGCCAAAGATCAGGCGACGCTGGCTAACGCGCGCCGCGACCTCAGCCGTTATGAAAAGCTGGCGAAAACCTCGCTGGTGTCGCAGCAGGAGCTGGATACCCAGCGCTCGCTGGTCAGTGAAACCCTCGGCACCATCAAAGCCGACGAAGGCAATGTGGCCAGCGCGCAGCTCAATCTGACCTACAGCCGCATCACCGCGCCGATTGCCGGACGCGTCGGGCTGAAGCAGGTGGATGTCGGCAACTACATTACCGCCGGCGATACCAATGGTCTGGTGGTGATCACCCAGACGCACCCGATTGACGTGGTGTTCAGCGTTGCCGAGAACAATATCAGCCAGATCCTGAAAGCCCAGAAAAGCGGCCAGCCGCTGCCGGTTGAAGCCTGGGATCGCAGCAATAAAACCCTGCTGACCACGGGTGCGCTGCTGAGCATTGATAACCAGATCGATGTCACCACCGGCACCATTAAACTCAAGGCGCGCTTCAGCAATCAGGACGACGCCCTGTTTCCCAATCAGTTTGTTAATGCCCGGCTGAAGGTGGATACGCTGCAAAACGCGGTGGTGATCCCGACTGCCGCGCTGCAAATGAGCAACGACGGCCACTTTGTCTGGATGGTGAACAGCGATAACAAAGTGAGTAAGAAACGCGTCACCGCCGGGCTGCAGGATAGCCAGAAAGTGGTGATTGATGCCGGGCTGCAGGCCGGTCAGCGCGTGGTCACTGACGGTCTCGACCGCCTGACCGAAGGCGCCACGGTGGAGATTGTCGCCGCACAGAGTATCGCCACGCACAGCACGCGCGCGGCGCAACCGGCTCGCGGAGAACGTCAATAATGCAGGTGATGCCTCCCGACGCCAGCGGCGGCCCGTCACGCCAGTTTATTCTGCGCCCGGTGGCCACCACGCTGCTGATGATCGCGATTTTGCTGGCCGGCGTGCTGGGCTATCGCTTCCTGCCAGTTTCCGCGCTGCCGGAAGTCGATTACCCGACCATTCAGGTCGTCACGCTCTATCCCGGCGCCAGCCCGGATGTGGTGACCTCGTCGATTACCGCGCCGCTCGAGCGCCAGTTCGGGCAGATGTCCGGCCTGAAGCAAATGGCGTCGCAAAGCTCCGGCGGTGCCTCGGTGATTACGCTGCAGTTCCAGCTGACGCTGGCGCTCGACGTTGCCGAACAGGAAGTGCAGGCGGCGATCAACTCTGCCACTAACCTGCTGCCTAACGATCTGCCGAATCCGCCGGTGTACAACAAAGTCAATCCGGCCGATCCGCCAATCATGACGCTGGCCGTTACCACCACCAGCATGCCGCTGACGCAGGTGCAGGACATGGTGGAAACGCGGGTGGCGCAGAAGATTTCCCAGGTCTCCGGCGTCGGTCTGGTCACGCTCTCCGGCGGCCAGCGTCCGGCAGTGCGGGTGAAGATGAACGCACAGGCGCTGGCGGCCCTCGGCCTCACCAGCGAGACGGTGCGCACCGCCATCAGCAACGCCAACGTCAATTCGGCGAAAGGCAGTCTTGATGGCCCAACGCGCTCCATCACGCTGTCGGCCAATGACCAGATGACCTCCGCGGAGGATTACCGCAAGCTGATCGTCAGCTACAGCAACGGCGCGCCGGTGCGGCTGGGCGACGTCGCCACGGTTGAACAGGGCGCAGAAAACAGCTGGCTGGGCGCCTGGGCCAACCGTCAGCCAGCGATTGTGCTGAACGTGCAGCGCCAGCCGGGCGCCAATATTATCGCCACCGCTGACAGCATCCGCGCGCTGCTGCCGTCGCTGACCGCCACGCTGCCGAAGTCGGTTGACGTCAAACTGCTCACCGATCGCACTACCAACATTCGCGCCTCAGTAGCGGATACCCAGCATGAGCTGATGCTGGCCATCGGGCTGGTGGTGATGATCATCTATCTGTTTCTGCGCAATGTCCCGGCCACCATTATTCCGGCAGTCGCGGTGCCGCTGTCGCTGGTCGGCACCTTTGCCGCCATGTATTTCCTTGGCTTTTCGATCAATAACCTGACGCTGATGGCGCTGACCATCGCCACCGGCTTTGTGGTCGATGACGCCATCGTGGTAATCGAGAACATCTCGCGCTACATCGAAAAAGGTGAAAAGCCGATGACCGCCGCGCTGAAAGGTGCCGGTGAGATTGGCTTCACCATTATCTCCCTCACCTTCTCGCTGATCGCGGTGCTGATTCCGCTGCTGTTCATGGGCGATGTGATTGGCCGTTTGTTCCGTGAGTTCGCCGTGACGCTGGCGGTGGCGATTCTGATCTCGGCGGTGGTCTCGCTGACGCTGACGCCGATGATGTGCGCGCGCATGCTGAGCGCCGAATCGCTGCGCAGGCAGAACCGCTTCTCCCGCGCCAGCGAGGCGATGTTCGATAAGGTGATTGCCGGCTATGGCCGCTGGCTGACGCGCGTGCTGCGCCATCCGTGGCTGACGCTGTCGGTGGCGCTTGGCACGCTGCTGCTGACGGTGCTGCTGTGGGTGGTGATTCCGAAGGGCTTCTTCCCGCAGCAGGACAACGGCATCATTCAGGGCACGCTGCAGGCGCCGCAGTCGGTCTCTTACGCCAGTATGGCGCAGCGCACCCGCGACGTGGCATCGATCATTATGAAAGATCCGGCGGTGCAGAGCCTGACCTCGTTCGTCGGCGTGGATGGCACCAACGCGGCGCTTAACAGCGCGCGGCTGCAAATCAACCTGAAACCGCTGGACCAGCGTGACGATCGTATTCCGGCAGTGCAGCAGCGGCTGCAGCAGGCGATCGATCGCCTGCCCGGCGTGTCGCTGTGGCTGCAGCCGGTACAGGATCTGACCATTGATACCCAGGCGAGCCGCACGCCGTACCAGTTTACCCTGCAGTCGGGTTCGCTGGAGTCGCTGGGCAGCTGGGTGCCGAAACTGCTGGCACAGCTCAACACCTTGCCGCAGCTGCGCAACGTCAGCAGCGACTGGCAGGATCAGGGGCTGGAAGCCTTTGTGCGCGTCGATCGCGACAGCGCCAGCCGGCTCGGCATCAGCATGGCCGACATTGATAACGCGCTGTACAACGCCTTTGGTCAGCGCCTGATCTCAACGATTTACACCCAGGCCAATCAGTATCGCGTGGTGCTGGAGCAGGACAACACGCAAACCCCCGGTCTCGCCAGCCTCGACGCGATTCGCCTGAACAGCAGCGACGGCGGCAGCGTGCCGCTCAGCGCCATCGCGCAAATCGAAGAGCGCCACGCTGCGCTGAGCATTAATCATCTCGACCAGTTCCCGTCGGCCACCTTCTCGTTTGACGTGGCGCACGGCTACTCGCTCGGCGATGCGCTGCAGGCGATCACCACGGCGGAAGATCAGGTCGGCATGCCGGCAGAGATGATGACGCAGTTCCAGGGCAGCACGCTGGCGTTTGAAGCGGCGCTGACCAGCACCATCTGGCTGATCGTCGCGGCGGTAGTGGCGATGTATATCGTGCTCGGCGTGCTGTATGAGAGCTTCATCCACCCGATTACCATTCTGTCGACGCTGCCCACCGCCGGCGTTGGCGCGCTGCTGGCGCTGATGCTGAGCGGCAACGAGCTGGATATCATCGCCATCATCGGCATCATTTTGCTGATCGGTATCGTGAAGAAGAACGCCATCATGATGATCGACTTCGCACTGGCCGCCGAGCGTGAACAGGGCATGGCGCCGCGTGAGGCGATCTATCAGGCCTGTCTGCTGCGCTTCCGGCCGATTCTGATGACCAC
>NZ_SDFT01000107.1:0-15290 GCF_004916815.1 Pantoea sp. R102 | reverse complement strand
GCGACGGCGTGGCCGAAGCGCAGGCGTATCTGCAGGAGTATTTCCGCGAAGGCGGCGGTGAGTTCTTTGCCTGCGACGCCAAAGAGGGCGCGCACGCCTTTCTGCATCGTTTTGCCGCAGCCGGTGCCGCCGTGCGCTATCACGCGGTGCACGCTGACGAAGTGGAGGATATTCTGGCGCTGGACATTGCGCTGCGCCGCAACGATCAGGAGTGGTTTGAGCGCCTGCCGCCGGAGTTTGATAACGATCTGATTCATCGTCTCTACTACGGCCACTTCTTCTGCCACGTGTTTCATCAGGATTACATTGTGAAGAAAGGCGTAGATGCCCATGCGCTGAAGGAGAAGATGCTGGCGATCCTCGCGGCGCGCGGCGCGGAGTATCCGGCAGAGCATAACGTTGGCCATCTGTATGCAGCCAAACCGCAGCTGCAGGCGTTTTACCGTCAGCTCGATCCGACCAATACCTTTAACCCGGGCATCGGGAAAACCAGTAAGCATAAAGGCTGGGCGGTGAAAGCCTGAGTCAGATCTGCCGGACCCGTAGCGGCGCGATTTATCGCGCGGGTTTGCTGCATCAGAGGCAAACCTTAGCGCAATGAATTGCGCCGCTACGGTCTCGTGCCATTATGGCAACGCTTCACCTTCATTTTGCGTCGCCGGCAGCGCGCGGCGTTCGATAATCATGGTCTGCGGCGTCGACAGCACGATGCCCTCTTTGCGCAGGCGCGTCAGGATATCGAACAGCAGATCGCTTTTCGCACCGGAAATCTGGCGCTGGCTGGCGACGTTGCCGGTCACGCTCAGCACAATGCCGGCCGGCGTCAAATCTTTAAACGAAACCGACGGCTCCGGCGTTTCGAGAATACGCTCGTTCTCGCGATACACGTCCAGCAACAGTTCACGCACCTGCACCGGATCGATATCCAGCGGGAAAGTCAGCTGAATCGTCACCACGCCCTGCGCATTGCCCATGGTGGCGTTACGCACGTTCTGCGAAATCAGCTGCGAGTTCGGCACGATCACCGTGGATTTATCGCCCAGCTGAATCTCAGTCGCACGCACGTTAATACGGCGAATATCCCCTTCGATGCCGCTTATGCTCACCAGATCGCCGACCTTCACCGGACGCTCGGTCAGCAATATCAGACCGGAGATAAAGTTCTTCACGATCTCCTGTAAGCCGAAACCGATACCCACCGACAGGGCGCTGACGATCCACGCCAGCTTGTTCCACTGCAGACCCATAATCGACAGCGTCAGCAGGATAATCAGCACGTAGCCGATATTGCTGAACAGCGTCACCAGCGACACGCGCATGCCGATGTCCATGGTGGTCTTCGGCAGGAACTCTTTGTCCAGCCAGCGCCGCACCGAGCGCAGCACGTAGATACCCACTACCAGACACAGAATGGCGTTCACCATGTGCGCCGGCACAATGTTGAGCGACTCCAGCCCTTTGCCACCCCAGAACTCAATGACTTTCTGGATCAGCTCAATCGGCGTGGACGAGGCAAACGTGCCGTTGAGCAGCGCCAGCGCGACAAACGCCACCAGCAGAGTTTTCCCCACGGCGCTGAGCAGCGTTGCCGCCTGCTGCAGGTAGCGCTCGTCAATATTCAGCGAGGTCTGCAGCCGCTTGCCGGTCGCGTTGTTGGTGGAGAACAGGCTTTCACAACCGTCGTTGATCAGATGACTGAGGAAGTAGAACGAGCCAAACAGGATGCCGCACCAGATCACTTCATAGCTGAGGAAGCGCGCCAGCGTGACGTAGCCGACAATCAGCGAAACCAGAATCGCCACGGCGGTGACCGTCAGCGCCAGCTGCACCAGGCCGACGACTGTGGGACGCGCTTCCGGCGGATTGCCGGCCTGCGCCATGCGACGACGCACGCGATTGGTGCGCATGCTGATCGCCAGCCCGGTGCTGCCAATCAGCAGCGCCGTCAGGCCGTTAGCAAAAATGGTGGTGTTCAGGCTGGTGCCGACCGTGTAGTTAAACGACTCGGCGGTCTGGAAGATAAACACCAGCGCGGCGGTAATCGGCGGGAACGGCTTCAGCGCCAGCGCCACTTCACTGGAGATGCTCGGCAGACGCCAGCTCGGGCGGCGCGTTGACAGAAATGCGCGGCCGAGACCGGCGATCAGTCCGCAGTAAACGCTAAGCTGCACCAGACGGCTGATAAAATCCTGCACGTCGCTGGACACTTCATCACGGCGCACAAACGCCAGCGAGAGAAAGTTAAAGGTCAGCACCACGGCCGCCAGCGTGGTCAGCGCGATCGCCGCGGCGAGGAAGCTGCGGCGCAGCCGCCCTTCCGGCAGTTTGTGAATGCTGACCCACGCCAGAAACTCTTCGCTGTAACGCCGGCCCAGCGTCATCACCAGCAGCGCCGCCAGCAGCCAGCCGACCGTGCCTACGCGCCAGCCCGGCTCCCACGACAGCGCGGCGGTATCCTGCAGCTCGCTGATAAAGTCGCCAATTTTTTCGCCATCCAGGTCCTGACGGCTGAACAGCGGTGACCAGAAGCGTGGCCCTAAAATACTGCCGGAGTTGAGCGCCAGCTGGCTTTTCAGCTGATCGCGCCGCAGGTTGACGATCTGCGAGGACAGCACCAGCGCCCCGTTTTTGATGCCGTCGGCCTGCTTGATCTGATCATCCAGCTTGCCCTTCTGATTCTCCAGCGCGGCGCGTTTGCGCGTCACTTCCGGCGTCTCTTTCACGCCGCTGTCCGCCTTCGGCGCCGGGCCGAGCACCGCCAGCTGCGCATCCAGCTGCTGACGCTGCGGAATCAGCGCCTGGCCGAGGGTTTCCGCGTTACCTGACAGCTCCAGCGCCATCTCATTGAGCTGGTTGAGCTGGTTTTCATTGGTATCGCCAGACACCTGGCCCTTAATTTTGTCGAGGATCTTCTGCATCTTCGGCAGTTCTACCGCCGGATTGACCTTCGGTGCCGCATCGTCTTCCTGCTGCGCGGGCGCGGCGTTGTCATCCGCATAGCTGAGCGCCGGCGTGAATAACACCAGTAGCAGCAGGAACGGGGTAAACAGAGAACGAAACTTGAACATATGAGTGAGATTCCAGCGCAATAACAGCCTATAAACGCAAGGTTGACCGTGAATGGTCGCCAGTGTAGGACTTTGCCGTCAGGGAAACTATAGGAATGGTGGCGTAAAACATTGGTGCTAACGATAAGAAATTTTGTTCATTTAAGCGCCGTTGACCGTCAGCCACGCGCCACCACGACACACGGCGCACTCCCTTGCGCCGCTACGCTGAGTAACAGGTTGCGTTACTCCACGTCCGCACTGCTGGCAAGCTGCGACGCTTTCTGCTTTTTGTACGCCAGCGCGGCCGCCGGCACCGGCGCCGCCTTGCCGGTTTCCAGCCAGTCGCGCAGGCGGTTGGCATCGGCAAAGTGGGTATATTTGCCAAACGCATCCAGCACCACCAGCGCCACTGGACGGTTATTAATCATGGTACGCATTATCAGGCAGTGACCGGCCTCGTCGGTGTAACCGGTTTTGGTCAGCTGAATGCGCCAGTCATTTTTGTACACCAGATGGTTAGTGTTGCGGAACGGCAGCGCGTAGCTGGGGTGTTTAAACACCGCCGTCTCCTCTTTGGTGGTGCTCAGCTGACCAATCAGCGGATACTGGCGCGTGGCCTTGAGCAGCTTCACCAGATCTTCCGCACTGGAGACGTTATGCAGCGACAAACCGGTCGGCTCTACGTAGTGGGTGTGCGTCATGCCGAGCGCGCGCGCTTTGGCGTTCATGGCGCGGATAAAGGCGTCGTAACCGCCGGGATAGTGATGCGCCAGGCTGGCCGCCGCGCGGTTTTCCGAGGACATCAGCGCCAGCAGCAGCATGTTGCGGCGGCTGATTTCACTGTTGAGCTTCACGCGCGAGAATACGCCGCGCATTTCGGGCGTCTGGCTGATATCGACCGACAGCATTTCGTCCATCGGCAGTCGGGCATCCAGCACCACCATCGCGGTCATCACTTTGGTGATCGACGCGATAGGCCGCACCCGGTCCGGATGGCTGGAAAACAGCACTTTGTTATTATCGAGATCGACAATCAGCGCGCTGCCGGAGGCGATTTGCGGCTGGGCAATCGGCGCCAGATCGGACAGTTTTGCTGCGGCGGCCAGCGCCGGAGTCGTTACAGCTGGCGCGGCGACGAACAGCGCCAGCGACAGCAAAGAAATACGCATTTTTACAGACATCGTGTCAAAAAAATCCGGTGAGGAGGTTTGCGCTGTGTTGTAACACAGGCCGCCGGCGTCAGGCCTGATGCGACGCGGGCTGGCTGCGCTATCATACGCGCTCGTCTGCGAAATTTCTTAGGGAGATTGTTTCCGGGCGTTAAAAAAGGCGGGCATGACAAACGCTGCCAGACGCAGCGGGATCAGTCAGGTCGCCATGGCTGACGACCTGACCCTCATCACCGTCAGAACAAACGTGGTCCGTAGCCCCACAGAATCACCGTCAGCGCCAGCAGCACTTCGAACACCAGCACGCCAATCGCCAGCGTCGAGCCGGAGAAGCGCAGGCTCTCTTCACGGTCAATGTTAAGGAATACCGGGATGCCGACGTACAGCAGATAGCCGGTGTACATCAGCGCTAACGCTCCGGCCAGTACGCACAGCCACACCAGCGGATAGAGCGCCACCAGCCCGCTGATAAACAGCGGCGTCGCCACATAGCCGGCAAACACGGTACAACGCTGAATGCTGGGACGCTGCGGATAGTCGCGCGCCATCCAGTGAATGACCCGGCCCATCACCGCCACACCGCCTAAGATGATCAGGTAAAACAGAATGCCGAGACCAATACCGGTCAGCATGTTGAGTTGCACGAACTGCCCTTCGCCCAGATTCCAGCCCAGCTGCGTAGTGCCAATAAAGGCGCAGATCACCGGGATCGCCGCCATCAGCAGAACGTGATGGGTGTAGTGGTGCGAAACGCTCTCGTTTTCCTGCTTGATATCACGCATCTCCTGATTGGGATGCGCCAGAAGACCCCAGACATGATTCATACAATCACTCCTCTGATGCGACGGGCTGCCCCAGCGATCAGGCTGTCCAATGCAGGCAGCTTCAGTTCAAGTATAATCGGCGCGGCTGTTTTTGCGGCCAGCGGCACAAAAAAAGCCGCAGCCAGCTAGACTGTTAGCTGTATCGCTTACCCAGGGAGGAAAAATTGCACATCGATATCAATGGATTAATCACCCAGTACGGTTACCTGGCGCTGCTGATTGGCTGCATTGCCGAAGGCGAAACCTTTACCCTGCTGGGCGGCGTCGCGGCGCACGAGGGCCTGCTGCATTTCAGCGGCGTGGTGCTGGCGGCGATGGGCGGCGGCATTATTGGCGATCAGCTGCTGTTCTGGCTTGGCCGCCGCTATGGCACACGCATTCTGCGGCGCTTCCGCAAACATCAGGACACCATTAAAAAAGCTAACCGGCTGATTCAGAAGCACCCCAGCCTGTTTGTGATTGGCGTGCGCTTCATGTACGGCTTTCGCCTGATTGGACCGATTATTATTGGCACCAGCCGCCTTAAGCCGCTGCGCTTTTTCGTGCTTAATGTCATTGGCGCCGCGCTGTGGGCGCTGATTTTTGTCACCCTCGGCTACTTCGCCGGTGAAATTATTACGCCGTGGCTGCACAAGCTTGATCAGCACCTTAAGCACTTCATCTGGCTGGCGGCGGCAATTGTGTTCGGCATCGTGCTGCGCTTTGTGATTCGCCGCTGGAACCGCCGCCGCGCCGGTTAACTGTGGTAACCCTTGAACTGCGGGTTGGCCAGCATGAAGCCGCCGTCGACCACGAATGACTGCCCGGTGGTGTAAGTGGCCCATTCCGAGCACAGCCACGCCACCAGACTGGCGATTTCGCGCGTATCGCCAGGGCGGCCAATCGGGATTTCCGGCATGCGCCGGCTGTGCGCCTCGCTGTTGCTCATGTCATTCATCGGCGTGGCGATGGCGCCCGGCGCCACGGCATTCACCAGAATGTGGTGCGGTAACAGGCTCAGCGCCATTGATTTGGTCAGCCCGCCAAGCGCATGCTTGGCCGCGGTATAGGCGGCGGCATCCGGCAGCGGCGTATGCTCATGCACCGAGGTGATGTTAATGATGCGCCCGCCGTCGCCCTGATCGACCATATGCCGTGCGGCAATCTGGCCGCAGACAAAGGCGCCGTCAACGTCAACGGTAAAGACTTTGCGCCAGTCCTCAAAGCTCACATCGAGAAAATCGGCTTTGGTCATCACGCCGGCATTGTTCACCAGCACATCAATGCGACCCAGCGAGTTGATCAGCTGCGCCAGCTGCTGCCCGCCAGCCTGCGGATCGGACAGATCGAGCTGCCGCACCTGGGCCAGCTGGCCTTTACTTTCCACCAGCCGCGCGGTCTCCTGCGCGCCCTCTTCATCCGAGCGCCAGGTAATGCCGACGGTATAGCCGGCCTCGGCCAGCATTACGGCGCAGCTGCGTCCAATCCCCGAATCTGAAGCGGTCACTACGGCGACTTTCTGTTTGCCCAGTGTCATAACGTTCTCCTGCCTGATGGGTGTCTTCACAGTATAGAAGTTATCGTTCTGTGCCACGTCGCAGCCGATTCTGCCGTTTCGTCTATAGTTAACAATCGGATAGCGTTCAGGAGGCAGGATGAGCAAGATTAAACGCAGAATTGACGACCACGGCGTCATCGGTGATTTACGCACCTGTGCCCTGATCGCGAACGACGGCACCATTGATTATCTCTGCTGGCCCGAACTCGATAGCCCCTCCGTGTTTGCCGCCCTGCTCGACAGCGACGAAGCCGGCCTGTTTTCGCTGGCACCGCAGTGGCAAAACGCGCGCCAGCAGCAGCTCTACCTGCCCGATACCAACATTCTGCAAACCCGCTGGCTTGATGAGGCCGGCGTGGCGGAAATCACTGATTACATGCCGATCTGCGACGAGCGCAGCAAAGTGCCGCGCCTGGTGCGGCGGGTAAAAATGATCCGCGGCACCGCCACCTTTGATCTGCGCTGCGCGCCGCGTCACGACTATGCCCGTGCGGAAACGCGCACGGAGACGCGCCCTGGCGGTATCGCCTTTGTCGCCGAAGGCCAGCCGTCGCTGCGCCTGAGCGCCACGGTGGTGATGACGCGCGAACCGGACAGCGCGGTGGCGCAGTTTACCCTGCAGGCCGGTGAGCACGCCGAATTTGTGTTTGGCAACGATGACGATCCGCAGGTGCAGCATATCGCGACCGAGCGCTGCTTTCGCGATACCGTGGATTACTGGCGGCGCTGGAGCAGCCACAGCTCTTATCGCGGCCGCTGGCGCGAGATGGTGACGCGCTCGGCGCTGGCGCTCAAGCTGCTCACCTCGCACCAGCACGGCTCGATTGCGGCTGCCGCCACCTTTGGCCTGCCGGAAGAGCTGGGCGGCGAGCGTAACTGGGATTACCGCGCCTCGTGGATCCGCGATGCCTCGTTCAGCATGTACGCGCTGATGCGGCTCGGCTATGTGGAAGAAGCGCGTGACTTCACCCATTGGGTCGGCCGCTGCGTTGAGCACAGCCACGACGATACGCCGCATTTGCAGGTGATGTACCGTCTCGACAGCGGCACCGAGCTGCACGAGACCGAACTGCTCAACCTCTCCGGTTACGCCAACTCGCGCCCGGTGCGCATCGGCAATGATGCCTGGCGTCAGACGCAGCTGGATATTTATGGCGAGCTGATGGATGCGGTCTATCTTGCCAATAAATACGGCGAAGCCATCTCGCAGCGCGGCTGGCGCCATGTATCCAGCATGATTGACTACGTCTGCGTTAACTGGAACCAGCCGGACGCCGGTATCTGGGAGATGCGCGGCGAGCCGGAGCACTTTCTGCATTCGCGCCTGATGTGCTGGGTGGCGCTGGACCGCGCACTGCGGCTGGGTATGAAGCGTTCGCTGCCAATGCCGTACGATCGCTGGGACCGGGTGCGCAGCGAGATCCGCGACGACATCTGGCAGAACTTCTGGAACGATGAACTCGGCCACTTCACCGCCACGCGCGGCGGTAAATACCTGGATGCGTCGATGCTGCTGATGCCGCTGGTGCGCTTTGTCAGCTCGACCGATCCGGAGTGGATCGCCACGCTGGATGCCATTAAAACCCATCTGGTGAGCGACGGTTTAGTGCGGCGTTATAACATCAGTGAGACGCCCGCCGATGCGCTGACCGGCGGCGAAGGCGCGTTTGCCGCCTGTTCGTTCTGGTATGTGGAGTGTCTGGCGCGCGCCGGGCGGGTGCATGAGGCGCACTTTGAGTTTGAAAAGCTGCTGAGTTACGCCAATCCGCTGGGATTGTACGCCGAGGAGTTTACCTCGCACGGCAACGCGCTGGGCAACATGCCGCAGGCGCTGACCCATCTGGCGTTGATCAGTGCCGCGTTTTTCCTCAACCGTAAACTGAGCGGCGAAGTGACGCTGTGGCAACCGTAAGAAAATTCACATTTTGGGCGGCGTGGCAAAGAGAATAGTCTGTGAAACGCCGCGTTTTGCGTAAAGTATCTTCAACCAGCGAAAATCCTGATTCCCATCATTGCGCCTATGCACATATAATGCGCAGCGGGTTATTCTGACCCTGATGGGTTCGACACACTGACAAGCCATGAAAATGGCCATAACGACTTGTAAAAACATGAAAAAAAGCATTCGCGCGTTCGCTTCACTCGCCCTCGTACTGGCGGCGTTCAGCCAGTCGGCCTTTGCAGTCGTCTATCCGCTGCCTCCAGCGAATAGCCGCCTGATTGGCGAAAATATTGAAATCACCGTGCCAGACGACAGCAAACTGCCGCTGGAAGCGTTTGCGGCGCAGTACCAGATGGGCCTCAGCAACATGCTGGAAGCCAATCCGGGCGTGGACGTTTACCTGCCAAAAGCAGGCACTAAAATGGTGATCCCGCAGCAGTTGATTCTGCCTGACGCACCGCGTGAAGGCATCGTGATCAACAGCGCCGAGATGCGTCTGTATTACTACCCGAAAGGCACCAAAACTGTCGTGGTGCTGCCGATCGGTATCGGCGAGCTGGGTAAAGATACGCCGGTTAACTGGACCACCGCGGTTGAGCGCAAGAAGAATGGCCCAACCTGGACGCCAACCAAAGCGATGCACGCAGAGTACGCGGCGCGCGGCGAGAGCATCCCGGCCGTGTTCCCGGCAGGTCCGGATAACCCGATGGGCCTGTACGCGCTGTACATTGGCCGTCTGTATGCGATTCACGGCACCAACGCCAACTTTGGTATCGGCCTGCGCGTGAGCCACGGCTGCGTGCGTCTGCGTGCGGACGACATCAAATGGCTGTTCGACAACGTGCCGGTCGGTACGCGCGTGCAGTTCATTGACCAGCCGGTAAAAGCCACCGTTGAGCCAGACGGTTCGCGCTACATCGAGGTTCACAACCCGCTGTCGACCACCGAAGAGCAGTTCAACTCACGTGAACTGGTGCCAATCAGCCTGACGTCCGCCGTGACCAAAGTGGTGGCCGATGCCAGCACCAACCAGGATGCCGTGAACAATGCTATCCAGGCACGTACCGGTATGCCGACCAAAATCAACGGTCAGCCGGGTGAAGCCCAGCCTGCGCCGGTGATGGTACAAGAGTCTTCTGACGCGATGCCGAAAGAAGAGCCGATGACGCCGCAGGGTGCCACCGCCGTCGCGCCACAGGCCGATGCGCAGCAGCCCGCTGAAGCCGCCCCGGTTGAGCAGGCCGCGCCGGCACAGCCTGCCAGCAACGGCAACAGCCTGTAAGGGTTTGCTGTCGATGATCAAGCCAGCCGCAGGGCTGGCTTTTTTATTGCCCGATCGCCGGGGTCGCCATCAGTTGCGCCCCTGCAGATCATTGTGCGGTTGTGTCGCGGTGCAGTTGCGCGCTCAATCGTGCGGTCGGCGTAACGCCAGCCAGCCCGCCACCAGGGTAAACACCAGCACCACCAGCACTAACAGCAGAAAGCCGTGCGGATTGTTCGCCAGCGGAATGCCGCCCACATTCATGCCAAAAAAACCGGCTACGATATTGATGGGCAGCGCCAGCACGGTGATTGAGGTGAGCAAAAACAGCGTTCGGTTGCTCTGCTCCATCAGGCGGGCAGCGATCTCCTCCTGCAGCAGGCGAATGCGCTCCATCAGGCTGGCAAGATCGTTAAGCGCTACGCTGAACTCCTCGGTGAAAATGCGCAGCTCACTGAGCGGTTCCCGGTTGAGCCAGTTTGGCGGCCGGTTAAGCAGGCGAAACAGCGCGGCCGGCTCCGGCGCCAGCAGCCGCTGGACGCGCAGCAGCATGCGGCGCAGATGGCCCAGCTCGCTGCGGTTGGCTTTGATCGCCGCGCTCAGCAGCCGCTCTTCTATCGCATCCACCGCCTGGCTGGAGCGCCGCACCACCTGCTCCAGCTGCGCTTCCTGTTCGCCGAGCAGCCACAGCAGCATCGCATCCGGCGCGCTGAAGCACAGCCGATCAATCTGCTGATGCATACGTTCAATCATGCCAACCGGGCGATAGCGCGCGCTGACCATCACCTGCGGCCGGCACCAGATCCACAACGTCGCATTTTGCGTGCTGCGCTCCTCTTTACTGAAGGTGACGTCATTCAGCACCGCCAGCAGCGCATCGTTTTGCTGCGCCAGCCGGGTGCGTGGCGAGGCCGAATGAATCTCATCGAAAAAATCGTCATCTACGCTGAAATGGTCCTGAACCCAGCGCTCGGCGCGGGCATGATTCAGGTTAATGTGCAGCCAGAGAAAGCAGCCGTCGGGTAGGGTGTGCCGCGCCAGCTGCGCGGCCTCGCGGGCGTTGAGCCGCTGTGGCGGCGCATCCGGGTTGAACAGGTAACCGTGAATCAGTCCGGCGACTTCGTTGTTGAAGTCGGGCAGCGAGGCAAGCGGCAGAACAGGCTGGAGCATAGCGGCGTGAAGATCCCAGAGCGGTCAGATCCACAGCCTGCGACAGGTCTGTTACAGCATGATGACAGCCCGCGCTGGCATCATCATTCTGTCATACAAAACCCGTATCACACTGCAGTTAACGGGTGCCATTCGTGCATCGTTAATTCACCCCGGGGGGTGTGTTATGGCTGAAAACAGTTTCCCTGCATCATCGTCCGCCCGCGGACGGCCCAATCTGCACCCGCGCAGCGGTCGCGCGTCGCGCGTGCTCTTTCTGCTGCTGCTGGTGGCCGGGCTGGTGTTCACCGGTATCAATCTGTTCAACGACGTGGAAGAGACCGGCGCGGTCGTCACCAGCTATACGCCGTTTCTGCTGCTTGGCGTGGCGCTGCTGATTGCGCTCGGCTTCGAATTTGTTAACGGCTTTCACGATACCGCCAATGCCGTCGCCACGGTGATCTACACCCACTCGCTGTCGCCGGGCGTGGCGGTGATGTGGTCCGGCTTGTGTAACTTTCTCGGCGTGCTGCTCTCCAGCGGCGTGGTGGCGTTTGGCATTATTTCGCTGCTGCCGGTGGAGCTGATTCTGCAGGCGGGCAGCGGTCACGGTTTCGCCATGGTGTATGCGCTGCTGTGCTCGGCGATTGTCTGGAACCTCGGCACCTGGTATTTCGGCCTGCCCTCTTCCTCTTCGCACACGCTGATCGGCTCGATTATTGGCGTGGGCGTGGCGAATGCGCTGCTGCACGGCCGCAGCGGCACCAGCGGCGTCGACTGGGATCAGGCGGTTAAAGTCGGTTACGCCCTGCTGCTGTCGCCGGTGATAGGCTTCATCTGCGCCGCCGTGCTGCTGCTGGCCATGAAGGCATTGGTGCGCAATCGCCAGCTGTATCAGGCGCCGGAAGGCAATCAGCCGCCGCCAGCGTGGATTCGTGGCCTGCTGATCCTCACCTGTACCGGCGTTTCGTTTGCCCACGGCTCGAACGACGGTCAGAAAGGCATGGGGCTGATTATGCTGATCCTGGTTGGCACCATGCCGATCGCCTATGCGCTCAACCGCTCGCTGCCGCCGGAGCAAATTCCGCGCGTGGCGGCGTTAACCCAGGTCACCGAACAGCAGTTGCTGACGCTGCAGCCACCGCCCGCCGCAATGCCGGCAGCGCGTGAGGTGCTGACGGAATATGTACGCACCAGCCAGAACCGGCCGCAGGTGCTGCCGGCGCTCGGCATGATGCTCGGCGATATCGGCGAACAGATTCGCCAGTACGGTTCGGTAGAAAATATTCCGGCGCAGGCAGTCACCAACACGCGCAACGATATGTATCTCGCCTCGGAAACCATCAAGCATCTGCAATCGGCCAACGTCGCGCTGCCGGAAGAGACCGCGCGCAACCTGACGGCGGTGAAGCACGAGCTGGACGCGGCCACGCGCTTTATCCCGATGTGGGTCAAAGTGGTGGTGGCGATTGCGCTGGGTCTCGGCACCATGGTCGGCTGGCGCCGGATTGTGGTTACGGTGGGTGAGCGCATCGGCAAAACCCATCTCACCTATGCGCAGGGTGCCAGTGCGGAGCTGGTGGCGATGGCCACCATTGGCGCAGCCGATGCCTTTGGTTTACCGGTGTCGACCACCCATGTGCTGTCGTCCGGCGTGGCCGGTACCATGGCGGCCAACCGATCCGGCCTGCAGCTCGCCACCCTGCGTAATCTGGTGCTGGCGTGGGTGCTGACGCTGCCGGTATCGGTGCTGCTGTCAGGGCTGCTGTATGCACTGTTTATTCATCTGGCCTGATAGGCTCTGAAGACTGCTGGTGCAGGCGCAGCGTAATCAGGAACGCGCCCAGCACCATCAGTGCTGCCGCCAGATACACCGACTGCATGCCCCAGTGGCCGATTAACAGCCCCGCCACGGGTCCGGTCAACCCCAGCCCCAAATCGAGAAACGCCGAATAGGTGCCGAGCGCCGATCCCTGATCCTGCAGCTGTACCCGCTTCACCGCTTCCACGCCCAGCGCCGGGAACACCAGCGAGAAACCGCCGCCGGTGAGGAAAGCGCCAATATCCACCAGCCAGCTGCTGTCCGCCTGCCAGATCAGCAGCAGACCGGCGCCCTCCAGCACGAAGGAGATCAGCGAGACCTGCAGCCCGCCGAAGCGCGTGATATAGCGCCCGCACGCCAGCCGCACCAGCACGAAGCCGAGGCTGAACAGTGTCAGCGCGAACGCCGCGCCGCTCCAGTCGCGGCTGGCGAAATAAAGGGTAATGAAGGTGGAGATCACGCCAAAGCCGATGGTGCCAAATCCCAGCGCCAGGCCAAATAGCCAGACGCGGCTGACCACGCGATGAAACGGAATGCGCACGCCGGCGCTGACGCTGACCGCCGGTTTGCCGGAGGCCATCCAGAAGCCGATCGCCCCCATCAGCGCGACCAGACCGGCAAAGCCGCTGATGCCAAAAATCTGGTTCAGCAGCACGCCCAGCGGCGCACCAATCGCCATGGCAAAGTAAGTCGCCACGCCGTTCCACGAAATGACCCGCGCGGTTTGCCGCGGGCCGACAATGTTCATGCCCCACAGCGTCGAGCCGGTACTGCTGAAACTTTCCCCGACACCGAGAAACAGCCGCCCCAGCGCCAGCAGCGTCAGGCTCAGCAGCGGCGCACCGCTGCACAGCGCGGCAATGATCGACAGCACGCCGCTCATGCCGCAGCACACCAGCCCCATCATCACCACGCGTTTCGGGCCGTAGCGATCGGCCAGCCGGCCAGAGTGCGGGCGACTGAGCAACGTGGCGAAATATTGCAGACTGATGATCAGCCCGGCGATAAACGAGCTGAAGCCCAGCTGGTTATGCACAAACCCCGGCAGCACCGCCAGCGGCAACCCGACGGACAGGTAGCAAAAGAAGGTGAAAACGATGACGGAGAGGATGCGTTTATTTAACTGAGCATTACTCAGTACAGCGGCGTCAGACATGGAAGATGGCGTCAGAAACGTGGTGAAAGCGAAGGTTCACTATACCGGTTAGCAGACTAAGGATCGCGGCTTTTTTTGTTATAAAACATGGCGGCAGCACACACTCTCGCGTGGTGATCGGTGGCTTGCCCGTTAACGCGGCGGACCTGGCGGTTCAGGTGCGACCGCTCAGGTTCAGATGCAGGACACCTGGGCCATGCGTGCGGCATGGCGTTCGATGGCGCTGGCAATCTCGGCGGAGACACGCAGCGTGCGGATCTCGCTGAACAGGCCGTCGGCCTCATGGTAGGCTTTGCGCAGATAGCCCAGCCACTGCTTGATGCGCGCAACGTGATAGTTGCCGGTATCACCCTGCTTCTCCAGCTGGGTGTAGCGCAGCAGCAGCTCAACCACCTGCGACCACGGCATCGGGGCTTCGTTGTATTTCACCACGCGCCCCAGGTTAGGCACATTGAGCGCGCCACGCCCGAGCATGACCGCGTCGCAGCCGGTAATGTGCAGGCAATCCTGCGCATCCTGCCAGTTCCAGATTTCGCCGTTGGCGATCACCGGGATCGTCAGACGCTGGCGAATCTCACCAATCGCCTGCCAGTTGATGCTCTCTGCGCGATAGCCGTCCTCTTTGGTCCGGCCATGCACCACCAGCTCGCTGGCACCGGCCTGCTGCACCGCATCGGCGATCTCGAAACGCCGCGCGCCCGAGTCCCAGCCGAGCCGCACTTTCACCGTGACCGGCAGATGAGCGGGCACCGCCTCGCGCATTGCTCTGGCACCGCGATAGATCAGCTCCGGATCTTTCAGCAGCGTCGCACCGCCGCCGCTGCCGTTCACCAGCTTCGACGGGCAGCCGCAGTTGAGGTCAACGCCCCACGAACCCAGCTCCACCGCGCGTGCGGCGTTTTCTGCCAGCCACTCAGGATACTGGCCCAGCAGCTGCATGCGCACGCGCGTACCGGAGGGCGTCCGGCTGTGATGGTGCAGTTCCGGACACAAACGGTAGAAGGATTTTACCGGCAGCAGCTGATCGACCACGCGCAAAAACTCGGTGACGCACAGGTCATAGTCATTCACGCCGGAGAGCAGTTCACGTACCAGCGAATCCAGTACGCCTTCCATGGGCGCCAGTAAAACCCGCATACCGTTACGCGTTCCCGTTGCTCTTGGCTGCCGGACGACGTGAACGCGCCGGTTTACCCGCGTTGCCTGCCGCCGGGCCGTTGTTGCCCGGACGACGCGGTGCACGCGCCTCGCCCTGTGGACGCGCGCCGCCGTTACCGGCGCTGGCACGCTGACCATTGCCGCCGCTGCGGCTGCGCGGTGCGTCAGCACCCTGCCCCGGCGCGCGGCCCTGGCCACGTCCACGCGGCTGCTGCTGACGGC
>NZ_SDFT01000106.1:0-18835 GCF_004916815.1 Pantoea sp. R102 | reverse complement strand
TGTCCCCGGACTGTACACGGGCGGGAGAGGGTTAGGGTGAGGGGAAAAACGCACTCCCCCTTAATTCCCCTGCAAAAACGCCAGCAGATCCGCATTCAGCTGGTCCTGATGCGTCACCGCAAAACCGTGCGGGCCATTCTCATACACTTTCAGCTGCGAACCCGCAATCATCTCGTGCACCAGCTTACCGGTGGCTTCAAACGGCACCACCTGGTCATTACTGCCGTGGATCACCAGCGTCGGCACATCCACTTTGGCAATATCCGCACGGAAATCCGTCTCAGAGAACGCTGTCACGCAATCCAGCGTACCTTTCAGCGACGCCAGCAGCGCAATGTTCAGCGTCTGCGTCAGCACCCCATCGGAAACCGTCTGGCCCGCGTTGGTGCCGTAAAACGGCGTGGCGAACTCTTTGATAAACTGCGCACGATCCTTCAGCAAACCCGCTTTGATCCCGTCAAACACCGCTGATTCCACCCCTTCCGGGTGATCGTCGGTTTTACCAAAAATCGGGGTAACGGCGCCCAGCAGCACCAGTCCTTTCACTTTCGCGGTACCATAACGACCGATGTAGCGCGACACATCCCCGCCGCCCATCGAGAAGCCCACCAGCGTCACCTCATTCAGCTGAAGGTGCTCGATCAGGCCGTGAATATCGTCGGCAAAAGTGTCGTAATCGTAGCCTTCCCACGGCTGATCGGAGCGACCAAAGCCGCGGCGGTCAAACGCGATGACGCGATAGCCGCGCTCGGCGAGGAAATTGAGCTGGCTGTCCCACATATCGGCATCCAGCGGCCAGCCGTGGCTGAACAGCACCGGCTGCCCCTTGCCCCAGTCTTTGAAGTACAGGTTTACGCCGTCTTTAGTCTTGAATGTGCTCATGTTTTTTCTCCGTTAGTCAGTGATGTTGTGTCTGGCAATCAAACTAGCGCGGGATGCTGGAAAAACCTAAAGCAGAGATTTTGACAACTTGTGCAAAGATTTTTGCTAAGCCCTGCCGTCAAAAATCCTTGTACAAGTTGGCCGATTTTTTCCGCTATCTCCTGACGGGCGAGCTTCGTATCGTGCTCTCATCGCACACTGACAGGAACAGCCTGATGAACCAGCCAAATCCACAAACAGCGCGCAGCGGCGCGTTTTCCCCTTTCGCCTACGGGCTTTTCGCCGTGATCTGGAGCGCTTCGGTGCTCGGCAATACCGGTAGCTTTATCCGTGACGTCGCCAGCGCCTGGCTGATTACCGGACTGTCGGATAACCCAACCGCCGTCGCGCTGATGCAAACCGCCGCCACCCTGCCAGTGTTCCTGCTGGCGCTGCCGGCCGGCGTGCTGTCGGATATTGTTGACCGCCGCCGCCTGCTGATTGTGGTGCAGCTGCTGATGGCCAGCGTCAGCAGCACGCTACTGCTGCTGTCGCACAACCACTGGCTCACCGTTGAATGGCTGATCGGCCTGACCTTTGTCGGCGGCGTCGGCGCGGCGCTGTTCGGTCCGGCATGGCAGGCCATCGTGCCGGAGCTGGTACCCCGCCATGAGCTGAAAAATGCCGTCGCGCTCAACTCGCTGGGCATCAATATCGCCCGGGCGATTGGACCGGCTACCGGCGGCCTGCTGCTGGCAAGTTTAGGTGCTATGGCCGCTTACGGTGCCGATGTCGCCAGTTATTTTTTCGTCATCGCCGCGCTGCTGTGGTGGAAACGTCCGGCGAAAGCCGCTACCGCGCTGAATGAGCACTTCTTTGGCGCTTTCCGCGCCGGGCTGCGCTATGTGAAGGCCAGCCGCGAACTGCACCGCGTGCTGTTACGCGCGGCGCTGTATTTTGCCTTCGCCAGTGCCATCTGGGCGCTGCTGCCGCTGGTGGCGCGCACCATGCTGCACGGCAGCGCAGGCTTTTACGGCTTGCTGCTCGGGGCCGTCGGTGCCGGTGCTATTGCCGGCGCGCTGCTGCTGCCGCGCCTGCGTGCCCGGCTGAGCCATGATGGACTGATGCTGCTCTCCGCCGTGCTCAGCGCGCTGGTCATGGTGGCGCTGGCGCTCAGTCCGCCGCAGTGGCTGGCGCTGCTGCTGATGCTGGTACTGGGCACCGGCTGGATCATCGCGCTGACGACCCTCAACGGCGTGGCGCAGGCGGTGCTGCCCGACTGGGTGCGCGGTCGCGGGCTGGCGGTCTATCTGATGGTGTTCAACGGTACGCTGGCGGGTGGCAGTCTGGCCTGGGGGCTGATCGCCCAGCACATGGGCCTGGCACCAACGCTGATGCTGGCCGGTGCGGCGCTGCTCATCACGGCGCTGCTGGCAAAACGGCTGGCGCTGCCGACGGGCGAAGCGGATCTGCAGCCGGCGCAGCACTGGGCTGAACCGGTGGTAAGCGATGCGGTGGATATCCGCCGTGGCGCCGTACTGATCCAGATTCGCTACCGTGTTCCCCAGGCCGATCGCGCCGCTTTCCAGCACGCCATACACAAACTGGCGCAGGCGCGACGCCGTGACGGTGCCTATGCGTGGGGATTAATGGAGCAGACCGACGATGCCGGGGCGCTGCTGGAGTGGTTTATGGTGGAGTCATGGCAGGAGCATTTGCGTCAGCACCAGCGCGTGTCGCGCGCCGATGCTGAGTTACAGCAGGCGGTACTGCAGTTCCATCAGGGTGATGAACCCCCGCAGGTCAGCCATCATATTGCGCTGTGATCAGGCTGGCGCGTAGATGTCACTCAGGCCGGGCAGCGTCGGCAGGCGCTCGCGCCACCAGATAGCCGCGTTGCCGCAGGCGCTCTCATTCCACGCCAGATAGGCGATATCGCGCCGGCACTCGCTGTCCAGCTGGCGCGCCACCAGCGCACCGCTCGCCAGGTGCGGGCGCGCCAGGTAAAGCGGCAGATAACCACAGCCGAGCCCGGCGAGATGCGCCTGCAGTTTGGCCGGGAAATCATGCACGCTCAGCGTCTTCTGCTCATCCAGCACGCGTAAATCCATCCCGGCACCGTGGCGGGATGAATCATGCACCGTGACCGCGCGATACTGGCGAATCTGTTCACGCAGCAGCGGTTCGGGCTCCGCCGCCAGCGGATGGTCAGGAGCGACAGCGAACACATACTCCAGCCAGCCCAGCGGCTGGCAGACAATCTCTTTGCGCGTGGCGGGTTCCTGAACCGCGCCAAAGACAATGTCCGCTTCGCCGTAGTGCAGCGCTTCCCAGCAGCCGGCCAGCACGTCCTGACGGAACTGCAGCTGGGTGTGCGGGTGCTGCTGATAAAATTCGTCAATCAGCGGCGTGAGGATGCTGAACGGCAGCGAAGCATCCACGCTGATGGTCAGCAGACTCTCCCAGCCGCTCTCCACGTAGCGCGCCTGCTGCTCCAGCTCGTTCACCGCACGCAGCAGCGTTCGCCCTTTTTCCAGCATCAGACGGCCGGTCGGCGTGAACGTGGCGCGATGGCCGGAGCGATCGAGCAGCGTGATTTTTAAATCGCTCTCCATCTTCTGCACGGTATAGCTCAACGCCGACGCGGTTTTGAACAGTCGCGCGGCCGCAGCGGCAAAGGTGCCATGACGATCGAGCGCATCCAGAATCAGCAGCGCCTCCAGATTTAAACGCATTCCCTACCCTCCGTAAAAAAAGTTGAACGACAACGTAAAAACAATCCGTTATCAATAACTGCTGTCATTTCGTATTTTTTTCCTCATCGGCGCAAGCATTTTTAACCGCGCATTAACACGGTGGCTGAGGGCCGCTACGCTTAATTTAACGGAGAGAACAGAATGACGACCGCATCCCTGATTTTTACCAACGGTAAGTTTCACACCGTCGACCGCGCAAACCCGCTGGCCACCACCGTGGCCATCAAAGACGGCAAGTTCCTCGCCGTAGGTAGCGAAGCGGACGTCATGCGCTTTGCCGGCAGCGACACGCAAATCATCGACGCCAAAGGGCACACCGGCATTCCCGGCCTGAACGATTCCCACCTGCATCTGATTCGCGGTGGCCTCAACTACAACCTTGAACTGCGCTGGGAAGGCGTGCCGTCGCTGGCCGATGCGCTGCGTATGCTGCGCGAACAGGCCCTGCGTACGCCGTCACCGCAGTGGGTGCGCGTGGTCGGGGGCTGGAGCGAGTTCCAGTTTGCTGAGCGCCGCATGCCGACGCTGGACGAAATCAACGCCGCCGCGCCCGATACACCGGTCTTCATTCTGCATCTGTATGACCGCGCGCTGCTCAATCGCGCCGCGCTGAAAGTAGTAGGCTACACCAAAGAGACCCCCAACCCGCCGGGCGGCGAAATCCAGCGCGACAGCAATGGCAATCCGACCGGCATGCTGATCGCCCGTCCTAACGCCATGCTGCTGTACGCCACGCTGGCGAAAGGGCCAAAGCTGCCGCTGGAACAGCAGGTTAACTCGACGCGTCAGTTTATGCGTGAACTGAACCGCCTCGGTCTGACCAGCGCCATTGACGCCGGCGGCGGCTTCCAGAATTACCCGGACGATTACGACGTGATCGCCGAACTGCACGCGAAAAAGCAGCTGACGGTACGCATCGCCTATAACCTGTTCACCCAGCGTCCCGGCCACGAGCTGGAAGACTTTGAGAAGTGGACCGATATGCTGAAGCCGGGCCAGGGCACCAATTTCCTGCGCCACAACGGTGCCGGTGAAATGCTGGTGTTCTCGGCGGCGGACTTCGAAGATTTCCTCGAACCGCGCCCGGATCTGGCACCCGGCATGGAAGATGAGCTGGAGCGCGTGGTGCGCCACCTGGTGGAGCATCGCTGGCCGTTCCGCCTGCACGCCACCTATAACGAATCGATCAGCCGCATGCTGGATGTGTTTGAGAAGGTGAACCGCGACATTCCGTTCAATGGCCTGCACTGGTTCTTTGACCATGCGGAAACCATCACTGAAGCCAATATTGAGCGGGTAAAAGCGCTCGGCGGCGGGCTGGCGGTGCAGCATCGCATGGCTTTCCAGGGGGAATACTTTGTTGATCGCTACGGTAAAGAGGCCGCGAAGCAGACGCCGCCGGTGGCGCGCATGCTGGAGGCCGGCGTGCCGGTCGGCCTCGGTACCGATGCCACCCGCGTTGCCAGCTATAACCCGTGGACCGCACTGTACTGGCTGGTTTCAGGCCGTACCGTCGGCGGGATGCAGCTGTACGATGACAACGCACGCATCGACCGTGAAACCGCGCTGATGCTGTGGACCAAAGGCAGTGCCTGGTTCTCCAGCGAGCAGAGCGCCAAAGGTGAGATCAAAGTCGGCCAGCTGGCGGATCTGGTGCTGCTGTCGAAAGATTTCTTCAGCGTGCCGGAAGAGGAGATCAAAGGCATTGAATCAGTGCTGACGCTGGTGGATGGCAACGTGGTGTATGCCGCCGGCAGCTTCACGCCGCTGGCACCGCCGCCGGTGCCGGTGTTGCCGGAGTGGTCGCCGGTGGTTACCGTGCCTGGCCACTACCGCAGCGCCCCGCCGCAGACCAGCGGCCGCGCCGCGCGGATGCCGCAGGTACACCAGTGCAGCGGCCCCTGTGGCGTGCACAGCCACGCTCATGATGTCGCGCGCCAGTCATCGGTGCCGGTGTCAGACAATAACGCGTTCTGGGGTGCGCTGGGCTGTTCCTGTTTTGCGTTTTAAGTGATCAAGGGGTGCGGGCGCTGGCCCTCACCCCGCCGATATATTGCCTGCCAGGCCAAAGCCCTGCTTACCGTTTCTCTTAATCTGGTACATCGCGCCATCCGCCCGGGTCAGCGCGTCGTCGAAGCTGTCGCGCCGGTGTACCGGGGCGATACCGATCGAAGCACCAATCCGCGCATGACCATTGTCGACATCAAACGGCGTCAGTGCCGCATCCAGCAGCGCCTGCGCCAGAATGCGCACCTTGGGGTAATCAATCAAAAACGGCAGCAGCAGCACGAACTCATCGCCGCCAAGCCGCCCGACGATGGCCTCTGACGGCAGCAAATCGCGGATGCGCTGGCTGAGCTGAATCAGCACCTCGTCACCGCTGCGATGGCCGAGCGTGTCATTAACGTGCTTGAAGTTGTCGAGGTCGATAAACGCCACGCACAGCGGGCCGGCGCGTTGCAGCTGGCTAAAATGCGCCTGCAGCGCGTGGCGGTTGGGCAACGCGGTTAACGGGTCGTGATGCGCCAGCAGGGAGAGCTGGGCTTCGTAATTCTTCTCTTTGGTCATGTCGATGTGGGTGCCGGTCACTTTGAGCGGATTCCCCTGCTCGTCCCACTCGCTGACGCGTCCGCGATCCAGCACCCAGGTGATTTTGCCGTTCTTGCCGATCATACGGTGCAGCGCCTCGTAATAGGGCGCGCGTCCTTCAATATGATCGTAAAAGGCGCGCAGCACCTCATCGGCATCTTCCGGATGCAGGCACTCGCGCCAGGCATCAAAGCGCGCTTTGGTCTCTTTCGCCTGAAAGCCGAGCATCGCGCCCCAGCGCCGGTTAAAAATCACCAGCTTGCCGCTGGGAATATCCAGCTGCCACAGGCACAAGCCGGTCCCGTCCAGCGCCGCGTTCAGCTTATTACGCGCGTCGTGCGCCAGGCGCTTGAGGCGCGCATTGTGCTTTTTCAGGTTCTGAATCTGCTGGCGCAGCGCTTCTTCGGACATGGTTGATCGCTGGAGAGAAAATAAGGGCTATTTTGCCTGCACGATAGATTCTGTAAATAAAACAAATGAAAAGGCGATTAGCGTCGGAAAATTGCGCCGGGTTCAGCAGGAATGGCGAAGCAACGCGGTAATTTCAGCAAACAAAACTTACACTTACTAAAAATAGCAGCGCGCTTCGCTTCGTCGCGCCGGCGAAACCTGCCTTTCACCAGGAATTTTCTCTCCTGTTTTTAAGAAATTTCTTAAGCGCGATTTAAGTCCACTTGTATTAAGTCGCTGTTGAAGGATGCCTGACGCGCAACGTGCCGTCAGAGAAGAAGCGCCGTCATGGTGGCAGCGCGCGCAACCGGTCCAGCGAGTGAAATCATCCGTGAGTAAACGCATCCTCAGCCTCCTTCTGTTACTGGGCTTTTGCCTGTCTGCCTGGGGTGCAACCACGTTAAATTTCTCGCCGCGCTATGGTCTGGTAGCACCGGAAGTCACGCTGTCGCCGCAGAGCCAGCAGTGGCTGAAACAGCACTCTGTACTGCGCGTCGGCGTGTGGAACAACCCGCTGCCGCCCTATTCCGTGTCGTTTGAAGCCAATACCTACGAAGGACTCTCGGCCGATTATCTGGCCATTGTGGCGAAGGCGTTAAATCTGCCGGTGAAAATTAAGGTGTATAAAACCCGGCTGGAGCTGGTGGATGCGCTTAACGACGGTGAAGTCGATCTGATTCCTTACTACACGCTGGCCGCCAATCAGGATACGCAGCTGGCGCTGAGCCTGCCGTATTCACTGGCGCGCAGCGTGTTAATCAGCAAACGTAACGCGACCTTCGACAGTGAGCTGAAAAATAGCCGCTATCGTCTGCTCTATTACGGTGATGCGGAACTTAAAGCACTGCTGCACAAGCGCTATCCGCGCGCCACGCTGGCGCCGGCCGCGCCGCCGCTGTGGGCCTACACCGACACCGCGTTCAGCGAAAACACCCTGTTCTGGAGCAACAGCGCCACTCAGCGCTTTCTTTCGCATCGCGGCCTGCAGAATGTGATTGAAGCGCACAGCACGCCGTACACTAACGATGTCGACGCGCGCTTTGCCAGCAACCACGCCAATCTGCCGCTGATCGCAGCCATCGATGAAATTCTGAAAAACATTCCGCTGCGCAACGCGGTACAGATTGCGGAAGCCTGGAGCCTGGATTATCAGTCGGTGGTTAAAAACCATCCGCTGGATCTCAGCGACAAAGAGGCCGCGTGGCTGGCAGAACACCGCGAGATCACCGTTAACTACGATCCTTCGCATACGCCGTTTACCTTTACTGATAACCGCCAGCGCGTGGTCGGCCTGAGCGTGGACCTGCTGAAAATGATTTCCCAGCGTACCGGCATTCGCTTTCGCTACAATCCGATTCAGGGGTTGAGCAACATGCGCGATACGCTCAACCGCCAGCGCGATGCGATTATCGCCGTCAGCGACGCCACCGCGCAGCAGGACGACAAAATCCGCTACACCCGCTCCTACATCTACTCGTCGTGGGTAGTGGTAACCCGCAAAGACAGCCCGTGGAAAAGCTTTGATGAGATGGCGGGCAAGCGCGTCGGAATCTATGAGCGCGCCTACTATCGTTACGATTTACGTGAGCGCTGGCCGGGCATCAACTTTGTCGAAAATGGCGTGTCGATCGATTCGCTCGGTCAGCTACTCGATAAGCAGCTGGATGGCTTTATCGTGCCGTACGAGTCGTCGCTGTTTCTGCTCAACAATCACTTTAATGACAGCTTTAAGGTCGCGTTTGTCGCGCCGCTGCCGATGTTCCGCATGGCGATGGCGGTCAATGGTCAGGATCAGGTGCTGCTGTCGATCCTTAACAAAGCGCTGTCCGATATTCCGCAGCCGACCATGCAGTCGCTGATGGAGCGCTGGATCAAATACACGCCGCCCGCCACCAGCACCTCGTGGCAAAGCTATCGCAGCTATATATTGCGCATCGTCGCCGTGGCCGGGCTGGGCCTGCTGTTTTTCCTGTGGCGTAACCATCTGCTGAAAGCCTCGCTGGCCAAACAGCGCGAGCACGAGCGTGAAATCAGCGAGCAGCTGGCGCATATCGAAGCGCTGATGGCCGACCTGCGCAAAGCCAACGAAGTCGCGGTGCGCGCCAGCGAAGCGAAAAGCACTTTCCTGTCGCACATGAGTCATGAAATCCGCACGCCGCTGGCGGCGCTGATTGGCCTGCTGGAAATTGAGCATCTCGGCCAGAGTAATGACCAGCAGCGGCAGAAAAACATTGATGTCGCCTGGGAGTCGTCGCGTTCGCTGCTGTCGCTGGTGGGCGATATTCTCGACCTGGCAAAAATCGAATCCGGGCATTTCAGCGTGCAGCTGCAGCCGATGTCGCTCAGTGAAGTGGTGCGGGATTGCGAAGCGTTGTTCCGCCAGGTGGCGCTCAACAAAGGGCTGGCGCTGAATATCGTGCTGGAGCTGGAGCAGGACCAGGTGCTGTTTGACCCGGTGGCGCTGAAGCAAATTCTCTCCAATCTGGTGAGCAACGCCATCAAGTTTACCTCGCACGGCGCAGTGGAAGTGGCACTGTATCAGGCAGATAGCGCGCTGCCGGAATATGTGCTGGAGGTGAGCGACAGCGGAGTTGGCCTGTCAGAAGAGCAGCAGCAGGCGATCTTCGAACCGTTCATTCAGGTCGATCAGGGCAGCAATCGCGCCAGCGGCACCGGTCTGGGCCTGAATATCTGCCGTCGCCTGGCGGTAATGCTCGGCACCGAGCTGCACGTCGAGAGCGAACCGGGTGACGGCAGCGTGTTTATGCTGCGCTTCCGCGCGGAAGCGGCGCGTATTGAGCATGAGCAACCCGTTCTGCCGCAGCCGGTGGAGCCCGCTAAGCAGGCTGCGCTGCGCATTCTGATTGTCGATGACAACGCCACCAACCGCCTGCTGCTGGCCCAGCAGCTGCGCTACGCCGGGCATCATGTGCTGGTGGCCGACAGCGGTGCAGCCGCGCTGGCGCTGTGGCGCGAGAATCAGCCCGATCGCGTGATTACCGACTGCAACATGCCGGAGATGGACGGCTTCGAATTCACCCGCCAGCTGCGCGCCGAAGAGAAACGTCTGGTGCGACGCGCGGTGCCGGTTTACGGCCTGACAGCCATGGCGGAGGAGCGCGTGGCGCAGCTGGCGCAGGACGCCGGCATGAACGGTTGTTTGTTTAAACCGCTGGAGCGCGCGCAGCTGCTGCAGGTGATCACCGGCGCGCCGATGAACCCGACGCGCGACGATATCCTGCTGACGCTGGAAAATCTGGCGGCGAATAATCCGCAGGCGTGGCGCGATCTGGTCACCACCGCGCGCCAGCAGAACAGCTACGATCTCGCCCAGCTGACGCAGGCGGTGGCTGCGAACAATTTTGCTTCGGCGCGTCACGCCGCGCATCAGCTACTCGGCAGTGCCCGAATGCTGCGCGCCGAGGCTTTACAACATCGCTGCCGCGCCGCCGAACAGGCAGCGGAGCATCAAGATAGTGCGCTATTACAGCAGCTGCTGCCGGAGGTCGCCGGGGCGGTGGCCGAGCTGGATGCGCTGTTCCTGCGTGCCCTGGTAACGCCCATTCCTGAAGAGGTGATTTAATGAAAGAGAGCGCAATCTGGCAGATTGCCGTGCTGGACGATCATCCGCTGATCGGTAAAGCCATGCAGTACCGTTTAGCGCAGGAGCCGCAGCTCGATCTGGCCGGGGCCTTTGCCCAGCGCCAGCAGCTGATGACCTTCCTGCAGCGCCAGCCGATCGATATCCTGGTGCTGGATTACATGCTGGGTGAAGACCAGCTCGATGGGCTGCAAATGGTAAAACAGCTGCGTCTGCACTACCCGCAGTTGAAGATTCTGGTGTCGTCCGCGGTGGAGAAGCCGGCAATTGTTCAGCTATTGCTGAAAGCCGGCGTGCAGGGATTTGTCGGCAAAAGCCACGATCAGGAGGTGCTAATCGACGCCATTCATCAGATCTGTCGCGGCAAGCGTTTCCTGACGCCGGACATGATGCTGGAGCTGGATAAATTCCAGGAGAGCGACCGTGAAATGCACGACTACCTGACGCCGCGCCAGGCGGGCGACGACATTACCCTGATGCTGCGCGAGCTGAGTCCGCGCGAGATCGAGGTGATTCGCTGCTATCTGGATGGGTTGAGCATTACGCAGATCGCCGGTAAATACGCGCGCAGCCGCAAAACCATCAGCGGTCAGAAGCAAACCGCGCTGCGCAAACTGGGGCTGCGCTCGGACCTGGAACTGTTCAAGTACAAGCAATACTTCAACCAGCTGGTGACGGCGCAGTGATAAGCCGCAGCGCGGATAAACCCGGTTCTGTGACGCGGATCAAGACTTAGTCGCTGCGTAATGCTGCCTCTGTGAATTCTAGTATGGTAGTTTAACACTTATCATACAGACACGATGACGGTGGATGACATAATGCAGCTGACAATGCGGTGGTTTGGGCCGAAGGAAGACAAGGTTTCGCTGGAATATATTCGCCAGGTGCCGGGCGTACGCGGCGTGGTGGGCGCACTCTACGATGTGCCGGTGGGCGAAACCTGGCCGCAGGAGAAGATCCAGGCGCTGGTCGATCAGGTGCACGCAGCCGGACTGACAGTTGAAGTGATTGAGAGTGTTAATATTCACGACGACATCAAGATCGGCCTGCCGAGCCGCGATCGCTATATCGCTAATTATCAGCAAAGTATCCGCAACCTGGCGGCCGCCGGGGTAAAAGTGATCTGCTACAACTTCATGCCGGTGTTCGACTGGATGAAGACGGATATGAATTATGTGCTGCCGGATGGCTCCATCACCATGGCCTTCGAGAAGCAGGGCATCGATAAAAGCCTCGACGAAGTGGTGAAAGAAGTACTGGGCAGCGCCAACGGCTTCGCGCTGCCGGGCTGGGAGCCGGAACGGCTGGCAAAAGTTCAGGAGCTGTTTGCCAAATATCAGGACGTTGATGACGCGAAGCTGCGGGAAAACCTCGCCTATTTCCTCAAAGCGGTGATCCCGGTGTGCGAAGAGGTGGGCGTGAAGATGGCGATCCACCCGGACGATCCGCCGTATTCGATCTTCGGTCTGCCGCGCGTGGTGAAGAACCGCGACGATCTCGACTGGATCTGTAACGTCGTCGATTCTGAAGCCAACGGCATCACGCTGTGCACCGGATCGATTGCCGAGGATCCGCAGAACGATGTCTATGCCATTCTGGCCGAATTCTCGCGCCGCAAGCGCATCCCGTTTGCCCACGTGCGCAACATCAAGATCATCCGCGATAAAGATTTCTACGAGTGCGCGCATCCGACGGAATATGGCTCGCTGGATATGTATAAAGTGCTGCAGTCGATGTATGACAACGGCTTTGACGGCTATATCCGTTCGGATCACGGCCGCTTTATCTGGGGTGAAACCGGGCGCCCAGGCTACGGTTTGTACGACCGCGCGCTGGGCACCACTTATCTGCTGGGCCTGTGGGAAGCGCTGAGCAAGCGTTAATGGGCTACGATCTGGCGCTCACCCTTGCGGCTTTTTCAGTAACGGCACCAGCAGCGCCGCGACGAAAAAGCCTGTCATGATCAGCCAGAACGCGTCGGAAAAGGCCTGGGTGCGCGCTTCACGCAGCGTCAGCGCCGCCAGCGATTGCAGCGCGGCCGTATGCGCAGCATCCGGGCTCAGGCCGCTGGTCATCAGCGCCTGAGCGCGCCCCTGCAGAAAATCACCCAGCGTCAGGCTGGCGCTGTTGAGATGATCCGCCAGCCGGCTAAAGTGCAGGTTGGTGCGGTCGTTGAGCACCGTACCGCACAGGGCAATGCCAATCGCGCCGCCAAGGTTGCGCATCAGATTAAACAGGCCAGACGCGAGCTTCAGGCGTGCCGGTGGCAAACTGCCCAGCGTCAGCGTTACCGTGGGCGCCACGGCAAACTGCTGCGCCATACCGCGAAACGCCTGCGGGAACAGCAGCTCCTTCGCCCCCCAGTCATGGGTAATCGGCACGAAGAAATGCATCGACAGCGCAAAACAGATCAGCCCCGCCGCCAGCAAAATACGCAGATCGACGCGGTTCGCCAGCCAGGCATACAGCGGGATCGACAGAATCTGAAACACCCCGGTGGAGAAGATCGCCAGTCCAGTCTCCAGTGCGCTGAAGCCGCGCACCTGGCTGAGAAACAGTGGCGTAAGGTAAATGGTGGCGAAGATCCCTACGCCCGCCATAAACGAGAAGTAGCAGCCGAGGCTGAAGTCGCGGTCCCTGAGCGCGCGTAAATCGACGATCGGTTTGGCATGCCGCAGCGTGCGGATCACAAACAACACGCCCGCCGCCAGCGCAATCCAGCCGGTGGTGGCAATGGTGTCATCATCAAACCAGCCCCAGCGCGGCCCCTCTTCCAGCGTATATTCCAGACAGCCGAGCGCCAGCGCCAGCAGCACGATGCTGAGATAATCCGCGCCGCGCAGCAGTTCGCGGTTGGGCGCGTCAATGTTCACCAGCAGCGGAACCGCAATGGTGATGTAAATACCGGGAATGATGTTGATAAAAAACAACCAGTGCCAGCTGAAGTTATCGGTGATCCAGCCGCCAACGGTCGGGCCGAGCGTCGGCGCCAGCGACGCCAGCGCGCCGACGGTCGCGGCGGCAATCACCCGCTGCCGGCCCTGGAAAAGGCTAAGGCGGTAGTGAACACCAGCGGGATCATTGAGCCACCCGCCAGCCCCTGCAGCGCACGGAACGCGATCATGCTCTGAATGTTCCACGCCCAGCCGCACAGCAGGCTCATTAGCGTAAAGCCGCAGGCCGAGGCGGCGAACAGCCAGCGCGTAGACAGCACGCTGGCCAGCCAGCCGGAGAGCGGGATAATAATGATCTCGGCGATCAGGTAGCTGGTCTGCACCCACACGGTTTCATCATCCCCCGCCGACAGGCCACCACCAATGTCGCGCAGCGAAGCTGAGACAATCTGGATATCCAGCAGCGCGATAAACATGCCGATGCACAGGGTGGCAAAGGCGAAGACTTTCCGGCTGACCGGCATCTGCGCGGGCGCGATCGGCGCGGCGACCACGCGGCTCATTGCGCGCTGCGCTCATCGACGGTAACAGTCACCGACAGCCCCGGACGCAACAGTCCGAGCGTGGCCGCCTCGCCGTCCAGCGCAATGCGCACCGGCACGCGCTGGACGATTTTAGTGAAGTTACCGGTGGCGTTTTCCGCCGGCAGAATGCTGAAGCGCGAGCCGGTGGCCGGCGACAGGCTGGCGACATGCCCGCTGAAGGTGCGGCCTGGCAGCACGTCCGCGACAATTGTTGCCGTCTGGCCTGGCCGCATGTGCGCCAGCTGGCTCTCTTTAAAGTTGGCGTCAATCCACAGCCCCTGCGCCGGCACCAGCGACAGGAGTTGCGTGCCGCTGCTGACATACGAACCTGCCCAGGCGCGGCGATTGCCGATTACGCCATCAAACGGCGCGCGGATAGCGGTGTATTCCAGATTGAGCTGTGCCAGTACCAGGTCGGCCTGCGCCTGTGCCAGCGCGGCGTGCGTCTGCTGCTCACGCGCATCCAGCACCTGCAGCTGACGTTCGGCGACCGCGCGATCGGCACGGGTTTTGCCCTCCTGCGCCAGCGCCTGATGGTAATCGGCCTGCGCATGATCGCGAATCTGCTGCGACACCGCAGCGCTGCTCACCAGCGCGTCATAGCGGCGCTGGTCGGCGGTGGTTTTCTGCGTTACCGCTTGCGCCGCCAGCAGCGCAGCACGCGCGCCGTCGATGGTGGCCAGCTGGAGCTGGCGCGTGGCGGCGATATCCTGCAGCGCCGCCTGCTGCGCGGCGACTTCGCCCGCCGCACGGTCAACCGCCGCCCGATAGTCGCGGTTATCCAGCTGCACCAGCAGGTCGCCCTTTTTAACCGCCGCATTATCCTGCACCGCAAGCGTCTGGACATAGCCGGACACTTTGGCCGAAATCGCACTGATATCCGCGCCGACGTAAGCATCATCGGTCGCAGGCATAAAGCGCGCGCTGTGCCACCAGTAATAGCCATAGCCGGCCAGCGCCACGCCGCCGCAGGCCAGCATCAGCAGCAGTGCCGCTTTTTTCCGCGTCAGGCTCATGGTTCGTTCCCGGCCACCGTCTGCGGGGCGAATTTTTGCGCCGTATCGCCCGCGCGCTTTCTCGCCAGATACTGCTGGCGGTAGTGCATCATCGGGCTGGCCGCCGGGCCTGGCACCATCTGGTATTTGTCACTGGAGAGCGGCTGGCCGGTGGCGCTGTCGACCATTTGCGGCGTCACCGGGCGCTGAGTGGCGCTTTCAACCAGCTGCATCTGCCGCCCTTCCGGTGAAAAGTGGGTGCTGCCCCACTCGGCCAGCGCCAGTATTACCGTGCGAAAATCGCGGCCCGCCGCAGTGAGCTGGTACTCGTAGCGTGCCGGAGCGTCGCTGTAACACACCTTTTCCAGCAATCCATCCTCCACCAGCTCTTTTAGCCGGCGCGACAGAATATTGGGCGCCACGCCGCTGCTTTTCTGAAACTCATCAAAGCGGGTAAAGCCGGCCAGCGCATCGCGCATGATCAGCATGCTCCAGCCGTCGCCGACGCGTCCAAGACTGCGTGCGATAGGGCACGGCATATTACACAGAGGTTGGTTTTTCATGGGCCAGTTCCCGATGTGAAGTCGATGCGGGATACTGTGGCAGGGTAACTTTCATTTTGCAAGTCACTTGCAGAATGAAAGTAACAAACAGATCGTCAGCGCGCGTTCCGGCGCAGCCTCACAGCCTGTCGATCAATTCCTGCCGGTGGTCATGCAGCAGACGCAGCATTTCACGCAACAGCGGATCTTCGTTGCCCTTCTGCCACGCAATACTCAGCGGCAAGCCTTTGATCTGCTCAGGTAACGTCAGCGCGATATAGCGCACGCTGTCGCTGTTCATGGTGCGATAAGAGGCTGGCACCACCGCCAGACCGAGGCCGGCGGACACCAGGCTGAGAATGGTTTGCTTCTCTTCGGCATATTGCGCGATATGTGGCGTCAGGCCGGCCTGCTTAAACAGGCTGATGGTGAGATCGTGGCTGTGCGGTCGGGTGCGGCGGTCGGGAATGATCATGGCTTCATGCTGAAAATCTGCCACCGTCACCTGCGCTTTATCCGCCAGCGGATGCGTCAGCGGCACTGCCAGCACGCAACTTTCGCGGGTAATAAAACGCAGCGCCAGTGACGCATCCATGCGCTGCGGCGCGCGGATAATAATCATATCCAGCCAGCCGGATTTTAATTTGGGAATCAGGTTAAGGGTTTTATCTTCGATAATATGGATATCGCTCAGCGGATGACGCGGCACAAATAAATTCAGCAGTGCCGGAACTAAACCGCGCGCGGCGCTATCGATAGCGCCAATGCGTAATGTCCGGCGTTCATCTTTTAATCCGCCTTTAAAACGCAGCGCCAGCGCATCAAACTGATCGATCAGTTTTCCCGCTTCGTCAAAAAACAGGGCTCCCTCAGCGGTTAATGAAACATTGCGCGTTGAGCGGTTTAACAGGCGCACGCCGAGATCCTCTTCCAGCAGGCGAATAAAGCGGGAAAGTGATGCAGGCATCATTTCCATACTTTGTGCCGCCCGACCGAAATGCAGTTCTTTACCCACCGCGACAAAACAACGCAATTGATTTATATCCACATTTTCCTCACCGCACGATTATTCAAATAGTTTATATAATCCACGCCTGATGATCGCGCAATACAAACCTGCATACTGCATTCGACAACCAGAAAATAATACTACCCTACACAATCTGGAGCACTTTAATATGAACTCTCACCTCGAAAAAAGGGTGATGCGTAAAGTGACGTTGCGCATTGTGCCCTTCATCATGCTGCTCTATTTCATCGCGTTTCTCGATCGCGTCAATATTGGTTTTGCCGCGTTAACCATGAATCAGGATTTAGGTTTCTCGCCCACGGTATTTGGTTTTGGCGCCGGGATCTTTTTCCTCGGCTATTTTCTGTTTGAAGTCCCGTCGAATTTAATTTTGCACAAAGTGGGCGCACGCATCTGGATCGCCCGCGTGATGATCAGCTGGGGATTGGTCTCCGGCTGCATGGCGCTGGTGCAGGGCACCACCAGCTTCTACGTCCTGCGCTTTCTGCTCGGCGTGGCGGAAGCCGGCTTCTTCCCGGGCATCATTCTCTACCTCAGCTACTGGTTCCCGGCGGCGAAGCGCGCGCAGGTTACCGCCATCTTCATGGCCGCCGCCCCGCTCTCTACCGCGCTCGGCTCGCCGGTCTCTGCGGCGCTGCTGGAGATGCACGGTCTGCTGGGCTACGCCGGCTGGCAGTGGATGTTCGTGTTAGAAGCGATTCCGGCGTTACTGCTGGGCATCGTGGTGCTGTTTTTCCTCACCGACCGTCCGGCGCAGGCTAAATGGCTGAACGCAGAGGAGCGGCGCTGGCTGCAGGAGACCATGCAGGCTGAAGAGCAGGCGCGGTCGACGCAGCACGGCCACAGCAGCGCCTGGCGCGGGCTGGCGGACAAGCGCGTACTGGCCCTGGCGCTGGTGTACTTCGGCACCTCGGCCGGGCTGTACACGCTGGGAATCTGGTCACCGCAAATCATCCGCAGCTTCGGCGCCTCCTCACTGGAAATCGGCTTCCTCAACGCTTTCCCGGCGGTGATCGGCGTGATCGGCATGATCCTGTGGGCACGTCACTCCGATCGTCGTGGCGAGCGCAGCTGGCACGTCATTGGCGCCTGTTTACTCGCTGCCGCCGGGTTGATTTACGCCGGCAACGTCAGCACGCTGCTGGCGGTGATTATTGCGCTGACGCTGGTCACGGTCGGCATCAGCGCCTCCAAGCCGCCGCTGTGGAGCATGCCGACGCTGTTTCTCAGTGGGCCGGCCGCGGCCGCCGGCATCGCCACCATTAATTCCATCGGCAACCTCGGCGGTTTTGTCGGCCCGATGATGATTGGCGTGATCCGCCAGCAAACCGGCAGCTACACCTGGGGACTCTATTTCGTCGCCGCGCTGCTGGCGTTGTCCGCGCTCATCGTGCTGATTCTCGCCGCGCACACGCCAAAACCGCAAAGCGCCGATCTGCCTCATCCTCATACCCATTAATTGACTGGAGAACACGATGCGTAACTACAAAATTGCCGCGATTCCGGCAGACGGTATTGGCCCGGAAGTGATTTCGGCTGGCGTTGAGGTGCTGCAGGCGCTGACGCGGCACGATGAACAGCTGACGTTTGACGTGCAGACCTTTGACTGGGGCTCGGATTACTACAAACAGCACGGCGTGATGATGCCGGAAGATGGCCTGCAGACGCTGAAGCAGTTTGATGCCATCTACTTTGGCGCGGTGGGCGCGCCGGACGTGCCGGATCACATCACGCTGTGGGGGCTGCGCCTGCCGATTTGTCAGGGCTTCGATCAGTACGCCAACGTGCGGCCCACCAAAATTCTGCCGGGCGTGACCTCGCCGCTGCGCAACCGTGGACCGGGCGATCTTGACTGGGTCATCGTGCGCGAGAACTCGGAAGGGGAATACTCCGGCAACGGCGGCCGTGCGCACCGCGGCCTGCCAGAAGAGGTGGGCACTGAAGTGGCGATTTTCACCCGCGTCGGCGTGACGCGCATCATGCGCTACGCCTTTAAACTGGCGCAGTCGCGGCCGCGCAAACTGCTGACGGTGGTGACCAAATCCAATGCCCAGCGGCACGGCATGGTGATGTGGGATGAAATTGCGGCGGAAGTGGCGCAGGAGTTTCCGGATGTGCAGTGGGACAAGATGCTGGTGGATGCCATGACGCACCGCATGACGCTGCACCCGCAATCGCTGGATACCATTGTCGCCACTAACCTGCATGCGGATATTCTCTCCGACCTCGCCGGCGCGCTGGCCGGCAGTCTCGGCGTCGCGCCAACCGCCAATATCGATCCGGAGCGGCGTTTTCCGTCGATGTTCGAACCGATTCACGGCTCGGCGTTTGATATCACCGGCAAAGGCATCGCTAACCCGATCGCCACCTTCTGGACTGCGGTGCAGATGCTGGAACATCTGGGCGAACGCAACGCGGCCGCGCTGATAATGCAGGGCATTGAGAACGTGTGCGCGGCGGGCATTCTGACGCCGGACGTCGGCGGCAGCGCCACCACCGCTGACGTGACGCGCGCGCTGGTGCAGTTTATTGA
>NZ_SDFT01000105.1:0-6718 GCF_004916815.1 Pantoea sp. R102 | reverse complement strand
TCTGCGCGACCGGTCGCGGCGCGTGCGCCATCCGGCCACCATTCTACTCAACGTCGACCACGTGAACCCGACGCGGCCAGTGCGCGATGCGGCGATGACCGACGCTGGCGGCCAGCTGCAGGTCGATTACTTCCGCAAAAATGCGGAGCACTTTGGCATTGAGCTGTTTGACGTGCTCGACCCGCGACAGGGCATTGAACATGTGGTGGCGCACGAGCAGGGGCTGGTGATGCCGGGCATGGTGATTGCCGCCGGCGACAGCCATACCACCACTTACGGGGCGTTTGGTGCGCTGGGGTTCGGCATCGGCACCTCGGAAATCGAGCACCTGCTGGCGACACAGACGTTGATATATCGCACGCTGAAAACCATGCGCGTTGAAGTCACCGGCGAGCTGCCGTTTGGCTGTGCCGCCAAAGACATCGTGCTGGCGTTGATCGAACAGATTGGCGCATCCGGCGCTACGGGGTATGCGATTGAGTTTTCCGGCAGCGCGATCGATGCGCTGAGCATGGAAGGGCGTATGACGCTGTGTAACATGGCAGTGGAAGCCGGCGCGCGCGGGGCGATTATCGCGCCGGATGACAAGGTCTACGCTTACATTGCCGGCAAACCGCAAATGCCGGTGGGCGAACTGTGGCAGCAGGCGCTGGCCGAGTGGCGCACGTTGCGCAGCGATGATGATGCGGTATTTGACCGGCAACTGACCATTGATTGCAGCGATCTGGAACCGAAAGTCACCTGGGGCATCAGCCCGGATCAGGCCTGCGCCATCAGCGGCCACGTGCCTAATCCGGCTGACGAACCCGATCTGGTGAAACAGCAGGCGATGAAAAATGCGTTGCACTACATGGGGCTGCAAGCCGGCACGCCGCTGGCCAACATTGCCATCACCCACGCGTTTATCGGCTCCTGCACCAATGGGCGCATTGAAGATTTGCGCGCCGCGGCAGCGGTGATTGGCACCCGCAAAATCGCGCCGCACGTGCGCGGCATCATCGTGCCGGGCTCAACCCAGGTGCGGCAGCAGGCGGAGGCGGAAGGGCTGGCGGCCATCTTTATCGACGCTGGCTTCGAGTGGCGTCAGTCAGGCTGTTCGATGTGTCTGGCGATGAACGAAGATGTGCTGGCACCGGGCGATCGCTGCGCATCGGGCACCAATCGTAACTTTGCCGGCCGTCAGGGCGCGGGCGCGCGTACTCACTTAATGAGTCCGGCGATGGTCGCCGCCGCTGCGCTGGCGGGCCATCTGGTTGATGTTCGTCACTATCTGCAATCCGGGGTTTAATATGCAAGCTTTCACTACCATCACCGGCAAGCTGGCACCGCTGCCGGCTGCTAACATCGATACCGATGTGATTATGCCCAAGCAGTTTCTCAAAGGCATTGACCGGCAGGGGCTGGACCGCGGCGTGTTCTTTGACCTGCGCTTTCTGGCCGATGGTGCACCAAACCCTGATTTCATCCTCAATCAGCCGGGCTGGCAGAACGCGACGTTTTTGCTGGTCGGCGCCAACTTTGGCTGTGGCTCCAGCCGCGAACATGCAGTGTGGGGGCTGAATCAGCTGGGCATCCGCGCGATTATCGGCACCAGCTTCGCCGGCATTTTTGACGACAACTGCCAGCGTAACGGCGTGCTGACGCTGAGCCTGAGCGAGGCGGATTATCAGCGTCTGAGCGCGGTGGCCGCCGATGCGCAGCGCAACACCATCAGCGTGTCGCTGGAGCAGCAAACCATTCAGTTCGCGGATGAAGTGATTCACTTTACGGTCAGTGCCCTGAAGCGCGAAATGCTGATCGGTGGCGGCAGCGCGGTGGACTGGACGCTGCAATATGAAGCGGATATCCGCCAGTTTGAAGCGCAGCACTTTGCGCAGCGCCCGTGGCTGCAGCGCACCAGGGAGCAACCATGAGTAAGATTATCGATCGCGGCCCGTCGCCTTTTATCGCCGGTTTTACCCTGCAGGATGTGACGCTGGATAATGGCGTTACGCTGCGCGTGGCCAGCGGCGGCAAGGGCACGCCTTTGCTGATGCTGCACGGCCATCCGCAAAATCATCTGGCCTGGCGTAAAATCGCACCACAGCTGGCGCAGCATTATCAGGTGATCCTGCCGGATTTGCGCGGCTACGGTGACAGCAACAAGCCCGCCAGCGATGCTGAACATCTGCCGTATGCCAAACGCAGCATGGCACAGGATATCAGTCAGCTGATCGACGCGCTTGGCCTGCAGCGCGTGGCGTTTGTCGGCCACGATCGCGGCGGGCGCGTCGGGCACCGGCTGGCGCTCGATCACCCGGAGAAAGTCAGCTGCTGCGTGTTTGTCGATATCGCACCGACTGCCACCATGTACGCGCTGACCGATCAGGCGTTCGCCACGCGCTATTTCTGGTGGTTCTTCCTGATTCAGCCGCACCCGCTGCCGGAGACCATGATTGGTCACGATCCGGCGTTCTTTTTGCGTAAACACATTGATGGCCAGCTGAAAACGCCGGGCGCGACCGAAGCGGCGGTGTTTGAAGATTATCTGCGCTGCTATCGGGATCCGGCGATGATCCACGCGGTATGTGAAGATTATCGCGCCGCCGCCAGCATCGATTTGCAACACGATGCCGCTGACAGCGACCGGCGCATTGCCTGTCCGCTGTTACTGCTGTGGGGCGAAAAGGGCACGGTCGGTCAGCTGTATGATGTGGTGCACACCTGGCAGGACAAGGCGCTGCAGGTGCAGGGCGAGGCGTTACCTTGCGGCCATTCACCGCAGGAAGAGGTGCCAGAGCGGTTTCTGCACTCGCTTCAGCGCTTCCTGGGATCTGTGTTATAACCACGTGGCGTTCACTCACCATGTACTGTTATGAAAATACTGCTTGCCGGAAAAAGTTATCAGAAGCCGTTACAGGGTTGGCCGTCGATTGAAGACCTGTACGTGTTTATCAGCGTAGCGCGGCATGACGGTTTCGGCCGCGCGGCGATTGAGCTGGGTCAGTCACCGTCTTACATCAGTAAACGCATCGCCATTCTGGAAAAACAGCTGGAGACGCGGCTGTTTTTCCGCACTAACCGCGTGATGCGCCTGACGCCGGAAGGTGAAAAAGCGCTTGAGGGCGCGCTGCAGGTAGTGCAGGAAATGGATGGCTTTCTCAATAATTTCCGTCAGTGGCGCGGCGAGCTGACCGGGGAAATTACCGTCGGCTGCTCATTTGGTTTCGGTCAGGACTATTTATCGGATGCGGTTTCGGCATTTATTCACCAGCATCCGTCGCTGAATATTAAACTGATGCTAAGCGATCGGGCATTCGACCTGCTACAGAGCGGCACGGATGTAGAAATCTGCGTTGGCGATGATCTCAATCCTTCCTATATTGCCCGCCGGCTGATTGCTAACCGGCGTATTTTATGTGCCGCGCCGGCGTATTTATCCCGCGCCGGTATGCCAGCCTCGCTGGATGCGTTAATTCATCACAGCTGTCTGATCATTAATGAGCGCGATAATTCATTTGGTAACTGGGCATTGACCAATGGCGAGCAGCAGGTGTTGTGTCGCCTGAACAGCCATTACTCTTCCAATAGCGGCAAGGTGATTCTGCACTGGGCATTGCAGGGGCATGGTATTGCGCTGCGTTCAGCGTGGGATGTGGCGCCGTATCTGGCGACGGGTGAGCTGGTAGCGGTATTACCGCAGTGGTATCAGGAAGCCAATATCTGGGCGGTGTATACGCAACGCGCCGCAGAATCGCAGCGTATTAAAGTTTTTCTCGATTTTCTCGCCGCCTATTTTAATGAAAAAAGCCTGCCGGAAATGACGGGCAGGCCATAAACAGATAAACGCGTTAATCCCGGCATCAGCCGTAAGCCACTTTGTCATTGATGTGATACAGCGTGGCAGTGGCCGCCATCACGTGCTGGCCGTCGTGGCCCGGCTCATGTGATTCAACGTCGGTGATGTGATAACCGACGGCTCCGGCCGCCTGGGCTTTCTTCACAATGGCGTCTGTTAACTCTTCCATTGACGTGGCCCAGCTTACAGAAGTGACACCCGCCGGATGGATTGAAGATAATTCGCGGTGCGTCAAATCGGCGCGAATTAAAACCGGTTTAACATTTTGCGGCGTAAAAATAGAAATTACATCATTAATTAACGCTTTCATGGTCTTACTCCTCAAAAATAACAACAGAGCCGGAAGTGAATTAACCGATCCTGAGATCGTTGTTTATTGGTTTATACATTCCGGCAAAGCGCACGGTGAATCATCATGCCGGTAGGGTTAATAAACACCTTTTGAGGTTATGCGTTTTAGCTTTAATTGCTAATCAGATGTTAAGAAAAGTTCCGCCACAACTCCGGTAATGTTTCGCTAATATTTTTTCATCTGCTTACATTTGCCATTAAAAAAGTCGCTGCATCATGTGCGGGCAAATCCGGCCATCCGTGGCCCTGCGGCTTAAAATTCGCGCTGGCCGCCCAGTTCGATCACCCGGTTGGGCGGAATATGAAATTGCTCATGGGCGCGCAGCGCGTTGCGCTGGCAGAAGTGAAAAATCCCGCCGCGCACCCGCGCCAGACCGCGGCGTTTTTTCATTACCAGCGTATCGTGCGCGGTAAAAAATGACGCTTCATTCACCGTGCAGCCAAAACCTTCCAGTCCGCACAGATGCAGAATCTCAGCCATCGACGGCACTTCACGCCAGCCGTAGGCGGCAGTGACCTGCCAGAACGACGGCGACAATTGCGTAATGCTGATGCGCTGCTGGTTATAGACGCGCGGCGTGTCAGTGGTGCGGATATGCAACAGCACCACGCGGCGGTGCAGCACGCGGTTATGCTTGAGGTTGTGCAACAGTGCCTGGGGAATTTCAAACTCCTTGCGCGCGAGGAAGATGGCGGTGCCCTCGACGCGGTTCGGCGGATTGCTCTCCAGCGATTTCACCAGCGCCAGTAAACCGTCATGATCGTTATTCAAACGGCGAATCAGGCGGTTACGCTCGCTGCTCCAGATCAGCATCAATCCCATCATGGTCAGCGCCAGCAGCACCGGCACCCAGCCGCCGGACAGCAGTTTCATCAGGTTAGCGATGAACAGCGGCACGTCGACCACCAGCATACACAGCAGGAACAATAGCGCCAGCGGCAGCGGCCAGCGCCAGTTACGCAGCGCCACCACGCCCGCCAGACACGCAGTGATCACCATGGTGCCGGTCACTACGATGCCGTATGCCGAGGACAACGCCGACGACTGACGGAAAGCCAGCACAATCAGCATCACGGCGGTGAACAGCAGCCAGTTAACCACCGGAATGTAAATCTGCCCGGACTCGGTATGCGAGGTAAAAATGATGCGCATCGGCGGTAAAAAGCCCTGGCGAATGGCCTGATGCGTCAGGGTATAGACACCGGAAATCACCGCCTGCGCCGCGATGACCGTGGCCAGCGTTGACAGCACAATCAGTGGAATCTGCGCCCAGCCGGGAGCCAGATTAAAGAACGGATTGTTCAGCGCCTGCGCATCGGCGATCACCAGCGCGCCCTGGCCGAAGTAATTCAGTATCAGCGCCGGCATGGCGATCACCAGCCAGGCGAGACGAATCGGTGCTTTGCCCAGGTGGCCCATGTCGGCATACAGCGCTTCCGCGCCGGTCACCGCCAGCACCACCATGCCCATTGCCGCGAGCGAGAGCGCTTTGTGGCTGAGCAGGAAGGTCAGCGCATAGGACGGACTGAGCGCTTGCAGCACTTCCGGGTTGAGCAGAATACCGCGTATGCCAAGTGCGCCGATGGCCACAAACCAGACAAACATCACCGGGCCAAACACCCGGCTGACCTTTTCCGTGCCGTGTTTCTGGATAATGAACAGCAGTGCGAGAATGGTGAGCGCCAGCGGCACCACATATTTTTCCAGCCCGGGCGAGACCACCTGAATCCCTTCTATGGCCGACAGCACCGATATGGCCGGGGTGATCACGCCATCACCGTAGAAAAATGCGCCGCCAATCAGACCGGCCAGCACGATGATATGACCGGCTTTGCGGCCAACGTTGCGGCGAGCCAGCGACATCAGGGTGAGAATGCCGCCTTCGCCGTCGTGGTCGGCGCGCATCACGAAGCAGACATATTTCAGCGTGACGATGAGCGTCAGCGCCCAGAAGATCAGCGACAGAAAGCCCATCACCGCCAGCGCCGACGGCGCGCCGTCCGGCAAAATCGACAGGCATTCTTTCAGGGTATACAGCGGGCTGGTACCGATATCACCAAACACGATGCCGGCGGCGGCCAGCATGCCAGCAGGCAGAGACTGTTTCTCTGATTGACTCATACATTTCCTGTTTTTTCAGGGAGAAAGGGCGAGCGCCATCAACCGCACTGGCGTGTCGCAATCACCCACTTTTATGCTGGCGAAGATAGCGTTTCAGCGGCGTAATCGGTAGGGGTTGGCGTTTTTTTGTACGCGATTTTTATACAAATCGGCCAAATTTTTACGCCATTTTTACACCGCTGCGGCTTTTTCAACCTGAAGTGTAGACGATTCAGACAGCAGCAGAAGCGTGCTGGCTGGCAGAAAATGGGATGGGGGAGCGCAGATAGCGAGATGATTAAAAATACAGGAAATAGCGATGCTAAGACTTTGTACCAAAAATTATGTCCGTACCCTCTGACCGCACAATATGTAGCGGCGCGATTTATCGCGCTAAGTTAATCACTTCACAGTTGCCGGAATGCGCA
>NZ_SDFT01000104.1:0-20826 GCF_004916815.1 Pantoea sp. R102 | reverse complement strand
CCTGCTGGCGGCAGCGATGATGGTGGTGCTGGGCATCACGCTGGCGCATCACTGGAATCTCACCGGCATCGGCCTGGCGCAGGGTGATCGGCAGCTGTACGTTCCGCGGATAGATTTCGCTCTTGCCGTAAAACTCATCTTCGTGCGGCTGGCCCGGCGGCAGCGTGACCGGCGCCAGCTGCGCGTGTTGCGCGCTGATGTGGAATTGCTGGCGATAGAGGTAATAGCCGTCCTTCACTTTCCAGCTCAATGTCAGCTGATGGCCCTGCTGGCTGAAATCAAAGCCAAAGGCCTGATCGACCGGCACAAAGCGGTTATTGGTAGGCGAGAACAGGCTGGCCTGCGCCGACAGGCAAAACAGCAGCGCCAGGCACAGGCTTAACAGGCGGGAAAATCGAGCAGCCATGACGAATTAATCAGCTCCGGTGGCGAATGAGCCGCGATAATAACACGGCTCATTCGCCACGAGGTTTTCAGGATGTAACCACGACGCTACAGAATCAGGCTGCCGAACAGGAAGCCAAACGCCACCGAGAAGGTAATTGCCAGTACGCCGGGAATGATAAACGAGTGGTTGAACACGTACTTACCAATGCGGGTCGAGCCGGTGTCGTCCATCTCCACCGCGGCCAGCAGCGTCGGGTAGGTGGGCAGCACGAACAGCGCGGACACCGCGGCGAAGGAGGCGACCGCCGCCAGCGGCGATACGCCGAGCATCAGTGCGGCCGGCATCAGCGCTTTGGTGGTGGCCGCCTGCGAGTAGAGCAGCGTGGCAGCAAAGAACAGCACCAGCGCCAGCATCCACGGATAGCTCTGCAGCATGTCGCCGGCCAGCGTCTGGATGTCGCTCAGGTGCGCTTTGACAAAGGTATCGCCCAGCCAGGCGACGCCCATCACGCAGATACAGGCGCTCATGCCGGATTTAAACGTGCTGGCACTGAGGATTTCACCGGTTTCCACTTTGCAGGTCAGGCAAATCAGCGTAGCAACCGTCAGCATAAACACCACAATGGCTTCGTTACGCGGCAGTACCGGATTGCTGATCAGGCCCACGCTGTCGCTGATTGCCGTCGCGTACAGCACCACCGCCGCAATACCGATAAGGAATAGCAGCACCGCGCGTCTGGCACCCGGCTTGATGTGATAAACCTGCTCACCGCGCAGCGTTACTTCACCTTTCGCCAGGCGCGCCTGATAGACGTCATCTTCTTTGAGCTCTTTGCCGAGGAAGTTGGTGATCACGGCGGCACAGAAAATGGCCAGCATGGTGGCAGGCAGCGCGACGCCGAGCAGCGCCAGATAACTGACGCCGCGTGGTTCAAGAATCGAGGCAAAAAATACCACCGCGGCCGAAAGCGGCGAGGCGGTGATGGCGATTTGCGACGCCACTACGGCTATCGACAGCGGGCGCGAAGGGCGTACGCCTTGCTCTTTGGCGACTTCCGCAATCACCGGCAGAGTTGAAAAAGCGGTGTGCCCGGTACCCGCCAGCAGCGTCATCACATAGGTCACCAGCGGCGCGAGGAACGTGACAAAGCGCGGATGGCGGCGCAGCAGGCGTTCCGCCAGCCCGACCAGATAATCCATGCCGCCGGCCACCTGCATCGCGGCGATGGCCGCAATCACCGCCATAATGATCTCGATGACATCGAACGGGATCGCGCCGGGTTTCATGCCGCAAACCAGCGTCAGCACCAGCACGCCTAAACCGCCGGCAAAGCCAATGCCGATGCCGCCGAGGCGCGCACCCAGCCAGATCGCCAGCAGGACGATGAGCAATTCCACCACTACCATAGTTTCACTCCCTGAAGTGCCGCCACACGCAGCCACTTTAGTTATAGACGTCAAAATAAAAAAGCACGCCGTATTGTATACAGGCGTGCTTCAGACGACTTGATCCGGAACGGATTACTGTTCGTTTTCGTCGGTGTAGCGTTTGGCTTTGTATTCCGGGTGCATCAGGTTCTGGATGGAGAAAATATCGTCCAGCTCGGCTTCGGTCAGCAGACCGCGTTCCAGCACCACTTCGCGTACGCTCTTACCGGTTTCAGCACAGATTTTCCCGACGATATCGCCGTTGTGATGGCCGATGTACGGGTTGAGGTAAGTGACGATACCGATGGAGTTGAACACGTAGGCTTCACAGACCGCTTTGTTGGCGGTAATGCCGTTAACGCATTTTTCCAGCAGGTTGTAGCAGGCGTTGGTCAGGATGCTGATCGACTCAAACAGCGCCTGGCCAATCACCGGTTCCATCACGTTGAGCTGCAGCTGGCCGGCTTCAGAAGCCATGGTCACCGTGGTGTCGTTGCCAATCACTTTGAAGCAAACCTGATTGACCACTTCCGGTACCACCGGGTTAACTTTGGCAGGCATGATTGAAGAACCGGCCTGCAGTTCCGGCAGGTTGATTTCGTTCAGGCCGGCGCGCGGACCGGATGACAGCAGGCGCAGGTCGTTACAGATTTTCGACAGTTTCACCGCCAGGCGCTTCAGCGCTGAGTGCACCATGACGTAAGCGCCGCAGTCTGAGGTGGCTTCAATCAGATCTTCGGCGGGCACCACCGGCAGGTTGCTGACTTCCGCCAGGCGCTGTACTGCCAGCTGCTGGTAGCCGTCCGGCGTATTGAGGCGGGTGCCGATCGCCGTGGCGCCGAGGTTAACCTCCAGCAGCAGTTCGGCGGTGCGCAGAATGCTGCGCGTCTCTTCGTTCAGCAGTACGTTGAACGCGTGGAACTCCTGACCGAGCGACATCGGCACCGCGTCCTGCAGCTGGGTGCGGCCCATCTTCAGGATGTTTTCAAACTCCACCGCTTTGCGCTGAAAACCTTCGCTCAGCTGGCCAATCGCGTCGAGCAGTTTGAGGATCGAGGCGTAAACCGCAATGCGGAAACCGGTAGGATAAGCGTCGTTAGTGGACTGACACTTATTCACGTGATCGTTCGGGTTGAGGTACTGATATTCACCTTTCTGGTGACCCATCAGCTCCAGACCGATGTTAGCCAGCACCTCGTTGGTGTTCATGTTGACCGAGGTGCCCGCGCCGCCCTGATAGACATCAACCGGGAACTGGTCCATGCACTTACCGTTGTTCAGCACTTCATCACAAGCCTGAATGATGGTGTTGGCGATGTGGCGGGGGATGGTTTGCAGCTCTTTGTTGGCGAGCGCGGCGGCTTTTTTCACCATCACCATGCCGCGAACAAACTCAGGGATGTCACTGATTTTACTGTTACTGATATAGAAGTTCTCAATCGCACGCAGAGTATGAACACCGTAATAGGCATCTGCCGGAACTTCACGCATGCCTAACAGGTCTTCTTCGATACGAATGTTGTTCGCCATGATTACCTTCTTATTATTGCTGCTGTGTTACTGCCGGGCATCCGGAATGGATGGGCGGCGAATAACGTGCAGGTGAAGCAATTATATTGTCGTGGAATACCAGTGCCGACATTTTATCCATCTTCGGGCTGGCGAGCACGATCATATTCTGTCACTGCAGAAATGCTTGTGCACAGATCACTTTACGGACATTTGCTGGCCCAGCGGTAATAACGATATGTGATGTACTTCGCAATTTTAAGTCAGTGGCATAAATTTAACAGTGGCGGTTGAATTTCCCCGGCCGCGTGCCCATCTCATACGTTATGGTCATGCTGACCCTTCAATTTTGCTGCTCCGCACGCTGCGTGGCGGCACGACTCACAGGAGATATCGGTGCGCTGGTTACCGTTAGTGATTTTTTTTGTTCTGGCCTGGATTGAGATCTCGATTTTCATGCAGGTGGCGCACGCGCTCGGCGTGCTGCTGACCATGCTGCTGGTAATTTTTACCTCGTGCATTGGTGTGTCGCTGGTGAAAAATCAGGGCATGAAGAACTTTATGCTGATGCAGGAGAAGCTGGCGCGTAACGAGAGCCCGGCGGCGGAGATGATCAAAAGCGTGTCGCTGATCATCGCCGGTTTTCTGCTGCTGCTGCCTGGCTTCTTTACCGATTTCCTCGGCCTGCTGCTGTTGCTGCCGCCGGTACAGAAGCACCTGACGCTGAAGCTGATGCCGCACCTGCGCGTATGGCGCGGCCCGGGGCAGGGCCCGGACAGCGGCGTCACCATGGACGGCGAGTTTGAGCGCAAAGATCAGGATCGTATCGGTCACGATAAAGATCGCTGAATGTAAGCGGGGCGGCGTAAGCCGCCCTTTTTGCTGTCTTTTTCGTCATCTGTTACGCAAACGAAAATTTTTTATTTTTTTGCCCTTGAAAGCCCCTTTTCTGCCCCTATCTCTCTCTCCACGAGGCCGGAACCCTCAAGCCCGGCGTTCAACCCAAAAATGAATGATTGGACTTCTCAAAGGAGAGCTATCAAATGAAAATTCGTCCGTTGCACGATCGCGTTATCGTCAAGCGTAAAGAAGTTGAAGCCAAATCTGCTGGCGGTATCGTTCTGACCGGCTCTGCAGCAGGCAAATCAACCCGCGGTGAAGTACTGGCTGTTGGCAATGGCCGCATCCTGGAAAACGGCGACGTGAAGCCGCTGGACGTGAAAGTGGGTGATCTGGTGATTTTCAGCGAAGGCTACGGTGCCAAGACTGAGAAAATCGACAACGAAGAAGTTCTGATCATCTCTGAAAGCGACATTCTGGCGATTGTTGAAGCGTAATTTACGCGTAATTCACTGAACGAAACGAATTTAAGGGATATTTGAAATGGCAGCTAAAGACGTAAAATTCGGTAATGACGCACGCGTAAAAATGCTGCGTGGCGTGAACGTACTGGCAGATGCAGTAAAAGTTACCCTGGGCCCGAAAGGCCGTAACGTGGTTCTGGATAAATCTTTTGGTGCACCGACCATCACTAAAGATGGTGTTTCTGTGGCACGTGAAATCGAGCTGGAAGACAAGTTCGAGAACATGGGTGCGCAGATGGTGAAAGAAGTCGCTTCTAAAGCTAACGACGCAGCAGGCGACGGCACCACCACCGCTACCGTTCTGGCACAGGCTATCGTCAACGAAGGCCTGAAAGCCGTCGCGGCGGGCATGAACCCAATGGATCTGAAGCGCGGTATCGATAAAGCCGTTGCAGCAGCCGTTGAAGAGCTGAAAACCCTGTCTGTACCATGCCAGGATTCCCGCGCTATCGCGCAGGTAGGTACCATTTCTGCCAACTCCGATGAAAGCGTCGGTACCCTGATCGCTCAGGCGATGGACAAAGTGGGTAAAGAAGGCGTGATCACCGTTGAAGAAGGCACCGGTCTGCAGGACGAGCTGGACGTGGTTGAAGGTATGCAGTTCGATCGTGGCTATCTGTCTCCGTACTTCATCAACAAGCCAGAAACCGGTGCAGTGGAGCTGGAAAGCCCATTCATCCTGCTGGCTGACAAGAAAATCTCTAACATCCGCGAAATGCTGCCAGTGCTGGAAGCTGTGGCGAAAGCCGGCAAACCACTGCTGATCATCGCAGAAGACGTGGAAGGCGAAGCGCTGGCTACGCTGGTGGTCAACACCATGCGCGGTATCGTGAAAGTGGCTGCGGTGAAAGCACCGGGCTTCGGCGACCGTCGTAAAGCGATGCTGCAGGATATTGCTATCCTGACCGGCGGTACCGTGATCTCTGAAGAGATCGGTATGGAGCTGGAAAAAGCGACGCTGGAAGACCTGGGTCAGGCAAAACGCGTGGTGATCAACAAAGACACCACCACCATCATCGATGGTGTGGGCGATCAGGGCGCAATCTCTGGCCGCGTGACGCAGATCCGTCAGCAGATCGAAGAAGCGACGTCTGACTACGACAAAGAGAAACTGCAGGAGCGCGTTGCAAAACTGGCAGGCGGTGTAGCCGTACTGAAAGTAGGCGCAGCGACTGAAGTTGAGATGAAAGAGAAGAAAGCACGCGTTGAAGATGCCCTGCACGCTACCCGTGCTGCGGTTGAAGAAGGCGTGGTTGCCGGTGGTGGTGTCGCGCTGGTGCGTGTTGCGGCGAAAATCGCAGCATCTGGCCTGAAAGGTCAGAACGAAGACCAGAACGTCGGTATCAAGGTTGCTCTGCGTGCGATGGAAGCGCCACTGCGTCAGATCGTTTCTAACGCCGGTGAAGAGCCATCTGTGGTTGCTAACAACGTGAAAGCCGGCGACGGTAACTACGGTTACAACGCACAGACCGAAGAGTACGGCAACATGATCGACTTCGGTATCCTGGATCCAACCAAAGTGACCCGTTCTGCGCTGCAGTACGCATCTTCTGTGGCCGGTCTGATGATCACCACCGAAGCGATGGTCACCGACCTGCCGAAAAGCGACGCACCTGACTTAGGTGCTGGCGCTGGCGGCATGGGTGGCATGGGCGGTATGGGCGGCATGATGTAATTGCCCTGAACGTCTGAGCTGTTGAGAAACCCCCGATCGGAAACGGTCGGGGGTTTTTCTTTTGCCGGCGAACAAGGTATAAGTAAGGGCGCAATACTTCGGCTTTGCGGGTTTAGGGCAATGAATGTTCAGAAAAAATGTGCGCTTTTCTGCTACGCTGCCGCCCGACACTGATGATAATAAATGGGGATTATAATGCGGATTAACCTCTCGCTCGGACTGGCAGTCGGTACCTTACTGCTGGCGGGCTGTAGCACCTCCAACCAACTGAGTGCCGCCGGCGAACGTGTCACCTTTGTTGATCAACAGCCAGGCAGCCAATGTCAGCTGCTGGGCAATGTTACCGGCTCGCAGAGCAACTGGCTGACCGGCTCAGGCGGTGAAGGCAGTTCACTGCGCGGTGCGGCCAACGACCTGCGTAACCGCGCAGCGGAGATGGGCGGCAACGTAATTTATGGTGCCACCAGCCCGACGCAGAACCTGCTGTCTGCCTTTGCCCCGCTCGACAGCAAAATGTCGGGTCAGGTGTATAAGTGCCCGTAATGGCAGAGCAGCAATAAAAAAGCCGCGAGAGCGGCTTTTTTGTTTTTGAGTACAGTTCCAGCACGGTCGCCATCAATGGCGACACTACGGTGATGGCACCGACTGTAGGGTGCGCATTCATGCGCACCGGGCAGCTGGCAGGGAACGTCACTCCTGACGCAGCTGCAGATCCAGCGGCGTTTTGCTCGGCTCACCACCAATTTCCCGCGCCAGCTTCGGCACCATATAGCCCGATACCATGGTCAGCAGCTGCCGCACCAGCGCGCGCGCCTGCTCATCCGGCACAAAGAAGTGCGCCGCACCCTGCACCTTATCCAGCACATGTAAATAGTAGGGCAGGATGCCGGCATCAAACAGCGCATTGCTGAGCTGTGCCAGAGTCTGCGCATCGTCATTAACGCCGCGCAGCAGCACGCTCTGGTTCAGCAGGGTGACGCCGGCGCGCTTCAGCCTCTGCATGCGTTCGCGCAGCGCCTCGTCAATCTCCTGCGCGTGGTTGATGTGGCTGACCAGCAGCACCTGCAGACGCGTATCCGCCAGCAGCTGGCATAGCCCTTCGGTAATGCGCGCCGGGATCACTACCGGCAGCCGGCTGTGAATGCGCAGGCGTTTCAGGTGCGGAATGTTTTCCAGCGCGCCAATCAGCCACGCCAGCTCCTGATCTTTCGCCATCAGCGGATCGCCGCCGGAGAAGATGATCTCGTCGAGCTCGGGATGGGCGGCAATGTAATCAATCGCCGCCTGCCAGTTGCGCTTGTTGCCCTGATTATCCTGATAGGGGAAATGCCGGCGGAAGCAGTAGCGACAGTTCACCGCGCAGCCGCCCTTGACCAGCAGCAGCGCGCGGTTTCTATACTTATGCAGTAAGCCCGGCACCACGCTGCTCTGCTCATCGAGCGGATCGGTGCTGTAGCCCGGCGCATCGGTAAACTCCTGACGGCTGGTCAGCACCTGCAGCAGCAGCGGGTCCTGCGCATTGCCGCGCTGCATGCGCTGAATAAAGGCGCGCGGTACGCGCAGGGCAAACAGACGGCGCGCTTCGCTCCCGGCTGCCAGATCTGCGTGGTTTTCGAGGGCTAAAAGTTGCAGTAATTCAGCAGGATCGGTGACAACATCAGCAAGTTGCTGCAACCAATCTTCTCTGACGGGGGGATTTAGGGTTACAATGTGTGCCATTTTTTTGGCTATTACCAGTTAATATCTACAGAGGGCCTTTATGGCGACTTATCTTAGCAACGATTTTCGTGCCGGTCTTAAAATCATGTTCGAAGGCGAACCGTATGCCATCGAATCCAGTGAATTCGTTAAGCCGGGTAAAGGCCAGGCGTTTGCACGTGTTAAAATGCGTCGTCTGCTGACCGGTTCACGCGTTGAGAAAACCTTCAAGTCTACCGACTCCGCCGAAGGCGCAGACGTGCGTGACATGACGCTGCAGTACTCTTACAACGACGGTGATTTCTTCTACTTCATGCACCCGGAAACCTTCGAACAGTATCAGGTTGAAGCCAAGGTACTGGACGACGTGACCAAATGGCTGCAGGACAACGCCGAGTGTATCGTAACCCTGTGGAACGATAAACCGATCGCCGTTCAGCCACCGAACTTCATCGAAGCTGAAATCACCGAAACTGACCCAGGTCTGAAAGGTGATACTGCCGGTACCGGCGGCAAGCCAGCGACGCTGTCTACCGGCGCCGTGATCAAAGTGCCACTGTTCGTACAGATTGGCGAAGTGGTAAAAGTAGACACCCGCTCTGGCGAATACGTTTCCCGCGTAAAATAATCGTCAAATCAGGCGCATCATCGATGCGCCTTTTTTTATTTCCGCGCTCATCCCCGCACCGCGTCTTTTTTCAGCAGCTTAACCGCCATCATGGCGTATCCGGTCTATGCTTTAAAAGCTGTACTTTTACTGCAACCAACAAGGATATGGCTATGTTAAAGAAAAGTATTGTCGCGATTTTCTCGGTACTGGTGCTTTCCTCGCTGCTTTCAGCCTGTAACACCACGCGTGGCGTAGGCGAAGATGTTGAAGCGGGCGGTCAGGCAATTCAGCGCAGCGCGCAGTAACTAAAACCGGTGCGAAACCTGCTTTCGTACCGGCTTTCTCTTCCTCCTGTTGTCCTGCCAGCACCTGTGATTTCTGAAACTGCCTGCCGCGACGGCGGTGCCGTTGTTTGCCGTCAGCAATACGGGTAGACTTCCTCCCCTTGTCTGTATAAGGAGTCATCACCATGAGCGAAACGGCAAGCTGGCAGCCGAGCGCACCCATTGCCAATTTGTTGAAACGCGCCGCCATCCTGGCGGAAATCCGGCGTTTCTTTGCCGATCGCGGCGTACTGGAAGTGGATACGCCTGCCATGAGCCAGGCGACGATCACCGACATCCATCTGGTGCCATTCCAGACGCGCTTCGTCGGACCTGGGGCGGCAGACGGGCGCGATCTGTGGCTGATGACCAGTCCGGAATATCACATGAAGCGCCTGCTGGCGGCGGGCAGCGGCCCGATTTATCAGATGGGGCGCTGCTTCCGTAATGAAGAGGCCGGGCGCCACCATAATCCGGAATTCACCATGCTGGAGTGGTATCGGCCGCACTACGACATGTATCGGCTGATGAACGAAGTCGACGACCTGCTGCAGCAGGTGCTGGAGTGCGACAGCGCCGAATCGCTATCGTATCAGCAGGCGTTTATCCGTCATCTGGAGATCGATCCGCTGTCGGCGGACAAGGCGCAGCTGCGCGAAGCGGCGGAAAAGCTGGGTGAGGGCGAGCTGGCGAATCGCGAAGACGATCGCGACACGCTACTGCAGCTGCTGTTTATGCTGGGCGTGGAACCGAAAATTGGTCTCGATAAGCCGTGCTTCGTCTATCACTTCCCGGCCAGTCAGGCGGCGCTGGCGGAGATCAGTACCGAAGATCACCGTGTGGCAGAGCGTTTCGAGGTCTATTACAAAGGCGTGGAGCTGGCCAACGGTTTCCGCGAACTGACCGACAGCCGCGAACAGCGTCAGCGCTTTGAGCAGGATAATCGTCGTCGCGCTGCGCGCGGTTTGCCACAGCATCCGATTGATACTTACCTGCTGGATGCGCTGGCGCACGGCATGCCGGCCTGTTCCGGCGTGGCGCTGGGCGTCGATCGCCTGATTATGCTGGCGCTGAAAGCCGATGCGCTCAGTGAGGTGATCGCTTTCCCGGTTGATCGCAGCTAGTTACGCCGCGGTTCTGCACACCCGGCCGCGGCTCAGCGATGGCGCTGTCCGCGGCCGGGTGCGTTTACGGCGAGGTATTATTGGCCGCTTCCGGAAACTCCTGGATGGTAACCGGCAGCGTCATCTTCTGCTCATTGCGCAGCACCTGCACATCAATCACCGATCCCGGGCGGATTTCCGCCACCTGGTCCATGGTCTCCTGCGCGGACAGCGCCGGCTTACCGTTTACCTGCAGCAGGACATCATTGGCCTGAATGCCGGCGCGATCCGCCGGACCGCCCGGCGTCACTTCGCTAACAATAATGCCCTGCACCCGATCGAGGTTGCTGCCCTGACCGTGCAGCGGCGGCAGCTCGCGCCCGGTAATACCGATATAACCGCGGATCACCCGGCCATCGCGAATCAGCTTATCCATGATTTTGGTCGCCAGCGCGGTCGGAATGGCAAAACCAATGCCTTCCGGAGTTTCGCCGTCGTTGCTTTTGTCGAAGGTCAGCGTGTTGATGCCCATCAGCTCGCCCAGCGAGTTAATCAGCGCGCCGCCGGAGTTCCCCTGGTTGATCGAGGCATCGGTTTGCAGGAAGTTCTGCCGACCGGAGGAGCTCAGACCGATGCGGCCGGTGGCGCTGATGATGCCCTGGGTGACCGTCTGGCCGAGGTTGTACGGGTTGCCAATCGCCATCACCACATCACCAATATGCGCGACACGTTTGGCGTTAATCGGAATTACCGGCAGATTGGAGGCGCTGATTTTTAACACCGCCAGATCGGTCATGGCGTCGGAGCCCACCAGCGTCGCTTCAAAAAAGCGTCCGTCCTGCAGCGCGACGATAATCTGGTCAGCGTTATTGATGACATGTTTGTTGGTGAGGATGTAGCCTTTCGCGTTCATGATGACGCCGGAACCGAGCGTGGTAATGCCGCGATTATTGTTACCGTGCGCGCTGCGGTTATAGACGTTGACCACCGCCGGCACAGCACGGCGCACGCCCTGATTGAAACTGAAGGGCGCTTCATCGGCGCTGCTGTCGTGATCAAAGGTGACGTTGCTGCCCATTCGCAGCGCCGGGATCGCGACAAGCAGTAAACCTGCCACGATCAGGCCCATCACCACAGAACGTAAAAGTTTAAGAAACATGGTGTTATTTCAGGCAAGAGTTGATCGCAGGGCAGAATAGCACGAGAAGGGCGGACAAACACCTGCTTGTCCGCCCGTTGCGAGGATTATCGCAGAAGCAGGTAAATACTCTCGTCGCCGCGCACCACGTTCAGCGCCAGTACCGGCGGTTTGCCCTCCAGCACTTTGCGCATCTCGGCGAGGCTCTGCACCCGCGTACGGTTAACGCCGACAATCACATCGTCTTTCTGCAGGCCAACCTGTTCTGCCGGCGTGCCTTTTTCGATGGTATCGACTTTGACCCCTTTATCGCCGGCTTTGGTATTGCCGTCACTGAGCGTGGCGCCCTGCAGCGCTGGCGACATCAGCTGGGCGCTGGCGGTACTCTGCGCGCTCTGTTCCAGCGTTACGGTCACCGTCAGCGGTTTGCCATCGCGCAGCAGACCGATTTTCACCTGCTGGCCTGGCGGCGTGGTGCCGACTTTCACCCGCAGCTCGGCAAAGCTGGTAATTGGCTTATCGTTAATGGCGGTAATGATGTCGCCCGCTTTGATGCCCGCCTGTTCCGCCGCCGACTTCGGCAGCACTTCAGAGACAAATGCCCCGCGCTGCGCATCGACGTTAAACGCTTTCGCGATATCGGCGGTCATTTCTGTCCCTTTGATCCCGAGCTGACCGCGCTTCACTTCGCCGAACTGAATCAGCTGCTGCGCCAGATTCATCGCCATATTGCTGGGGATGGCAAAGCCAATACCAATGTTGCCGCCGCTCGACGCCAGAATGGCGGTGTTAATGCCGATCAGCTCGCCGTTGAGGTTCACCAGCGCGCCGCCGGAGTTGCCACGGTTGATGGCGGCATCGGTCTGAATAAAGTTCTCCAGTCCTTCCAGATTCAGCCCGCTGCGGCCCAGCGCCGAGATAATGCCGGACGTCGCCGTCTGGCCGAGGCCGAACGGGTTGCCGATCGCCACGGCGAAATCACCCACTTTCAGCGCGTCAGAATCAGCAATTTTCACCTGCGTGAGGTTTTTTGCGCCTTCTACCTGAATCAGTGCGATGTCGGTTTGCTCGTCATGACCAATCAGCTTTGCGTCATATTCGTTGCCATCGCTCAGCTGCACGCTGATTTTATCCGCACCGTTTACCACGTGATTGTTGGTCAGAATGTAGCCTTTAGCTGCGTCGATGATGACGCCGGAACCCAGTCCTTCAAATGGCTGTGGCTGAGACTGGCCGGGCGCCTGGCCAAAGAAGCGCTTCAGCGGCTCGGGAATATCCTGGCCCTGCTGACCGCTGTCGGTGCCCTCGACATGCACGCTGACCACCGCCGGCAGCACTTTTTCCAGCATCGGTGCCAGGCTTGGCAGTGCTTGTCCCTGAATCTGTGCCGGCAACGTGGCCATGGCACCCGGCGTCGCCGCCAGACTCATCCCAATGCTCAAGGCTAATGCGCTTAACAGTCGTGCTGGTTTTTTCATTGCTATGACGCTCTCGCTGCGAAAAGGGGGATAAAAGAAGTGTGACAGTTATTGGTAATAAGCGTTCGGAAAACAAAAAGGGCACAGCCATGCTGTGCCCCAAAAGGATTAACTGCGGGTGGTGCGTTCGCCGCTGCGCAGCAGGCCCGATGCGCCTTCAGAGTAGTCGCGCGGGATCTGCACCGGCGCCTGGTCGTTATCGGCCTCGGCTTCCGTCAGCTGGTAAGCAAACGGGTTTTTCTCGCCCGGCAGATTTGGCAGCAGGTCATTCGACCCTTTCGCCATGTGCTGATACAACTGCCGATAGTCGCGCGCCATGTTGTCCAGCAACTCTGCGCTGCGCGCAAAGTGGTTGGTGAGCTCTTCGCGGTAATCCGCCAGCTCCGCTTTGGATTTTTCCAGTTCGTACTGCATGCTGCGCTGCTCACGCAGCTTTTTGTTGCCAAAACGCATCGCTACCGCGCCGACAATAATGCCAATCACTAAACCAATCAGCCCGTATTCCCAGGTCATAATGACTCCCGTGTAATTTCCGTTGCTTCGTAGGGCATTGCTTCTGTCTCAACTTCAATAGTAGCCACTATACCCGTTAATCCATCGGAAGTGGAATCCTCGGGCTGTATCGCTTAGTGTAGAGCGGCCTAATTTTCGACAACCGACACGTGAATCGGACTTTTTCAGGGATTCTGAGAGAACCATGCAAACCTCATCTCCGCTTGCGCGCTATGAGCAGGCGCTGTCGCAGGGCGAGTTTCGTCCGGACGATGTACAACGTGACGCCATCACCCGTTTAGATCGCATTCAGCAAGGCCTGATTGCCCGCCAGCAGCAGCCGCAGCCGGCAGCTAAAGGGCTGTTTGGCCGCTTATCAAAGCTGATGAATAAAGCGCCGGAGAGCCATGAAGCGCCGGTGCGTGGCCTGTATATGTGGGGCGGCGTCGGACGCGGTAAAACCTGGGTAATGGATCTGTTTTTTCAGTCTATTCCTGGCGATCGCAAACTGCGTCTGCATTTTCATCGCTTCATGCTACGCGTGCATGAAGAGTTAACGCAGCTGCAGGGCCACAGCGACCCGCTGCTGATTGTCGCTGACCGTTTCAAAGCGGAAACCGATATTCTCTGTTTCGACGAGTTTTTCGTCTCCGACATCACCGACGCAATGCTGCTTGGTACCCTGATGGAAGCGCTGTTTGCCCGCGGCATTACGCTGGTGGCGACCTCCAACATTCCGCCGGATGAGCTGTACCGCAACGGCCTGCAGCGGGCGCGTTTTCTGCCGGCTATCGAGCAGATTAAGCGCCACTGCGATGTGATGAATGTCGATGCCGGCATTGATTATCGCCTGCGCACCCTGACATCGGCCCATCTGTGGAATTTCCCGCTTAACGACGCGACGCACGCGGAGATGGAGCGCATGTTCAGCGCGCTGTCCGGTAAACCGCGCGACGACGCGCCGGTGCTGGAGATAAACCATCGCCAGCTGCCGACGCTCGGCGTTCACGAAGGCGTACTGGCCATCAACTTCCTCGCGTTGTGCGGTGAAGGGCGCAGCCAGCACGATTACATTGAGCTGTCGCGCCGCTTCCACAGCGTGCTGCTGTACGATGTGCCGGTGATGATTTACAAAACGGAAGACCAGGCGCGGCGGTTCCTCGCGCTGGTGGATGAGTTCTACGAGCGCCACGTCAAGCTGGTGGTGGCGGCAGAAACCTCGCTGTTTGAAATCTATCAGGGCACGCGGCTGAAATTCGAATATCAGCGCTGTCTGTCGCGCCTGCAGGAGATGCAGAGCGAGGAGTATCTTCGCCTGCCGCACCTGCCCTGAGGGGCAAACAGAAATCACCGCTTCGGGCGCAAAAAGAGTCGATCTTTAGATTCGACTTCTCTATAATCTTGCGACCCCACGTTACAGCACAGGCTTTCTTTTCCCGGAAAACTGTGTGATCCGGTAACTCTACCTGAGGGGGTGGGCTTGCTGGGCGAATTGGTCGTGTGAGCCTCAATCGTTAACTTAGCGTTTGGGATTTCACCAACGTGTAACTTTTATTTGGGTAAGCTTTTCAATGAAAACTTTTACAGCTAAACCAGAAACCGTACAGCGTGACTGGTATGTTGTTGACGCAACTGGCAAAACCCTGGGTCGCCTGGCGACTGAACTGGCGCGCCGTCTGCGTGGTAAGCACAAAGCGGAATACACTCCGCACGTTGATACCGGTGATTACATCATCGTTCTGAACGCTGACAAAGTTGCTGTAACCGGCAACAAGCGTAACGACAAGATTTACTATCACCACACTGGCCACATCGGTGGTATCAAGCAAGCGACCTTTGCAGAGATGATCGAACGCCGTCCTGAGCGTGTGATTGAAATCGCGGTTAAAGGCATGCTGCCAAAAGGCCCACTGGGTCGTGCTATGTACCGTAAACTGAAAGTTTACGCAGGTAACGAGCACAACCACGCGGCGCAGCAACCGCAAGTTCTTGACATTTAATCGGGATTATAGGCAATGGCTGAAACTCAAAACTACGGCACTGGTCGCCGCAAAAGCTCTGCCGCTCGCGTCTTTATCAAGCCGGGTAGCGGTAACATCGTAATTAACCAGCGCTCTCTGGAGCAGTACTTCGGTCGTGAGACTGCACGCATGGTCGTGCGTCAGCCGCTGGAGCTGGTTGATATGGTTGGTAAACTGGACCTGTACATCACCGTTAAAGGTGGTGGTATTTCTGGTCAGGCTGGTGCGATCCGTCACGGTATCACCCGCGCTCTGATGGAATACGACGAGTCTCTGCGTTCTGAACTGCGTAAAGCGGGCTTCGTTACCCGTGACGCGCGTCAGGTTGAACGTAAGAAAGTCGGTCTGCGTAAAGCACGCCGTCGTCCACAGTTCTCCAAGCGTTAATTGCTGGCTGCTTCGGCAGTTACAATTGGCTCAAAAAACCCGCTTCGGCGGGTTTTTTATTGCCTGAATCGCGGCTTTTTCAGCGCAAAAACGCGAGCTTTCCCCGCATTTTGCCCGCAAATGATTATCCCCGCCCCACAAGCTGCTTAAAATCTGGTAAACTGACTGACACTTTGCGCCCGCGAGTCGCGGCGTTGTGCATACTGCTCCTGTCGGGACGACCGGACAATGCCCGTAACGCCCGGCTGTGTGCGAATCTGATGAGCAGGTGAGTCGCCGCGTGGTTGGCTATTCGCAGTATTTTTTTGTGAACAAACTTGGAGGTTTTCATGGCTGTCGCTGCCAACAAACGTTCGGTAATGACGCTGTTTTCTGGTCCGACTGACATTTTCAGCCATCAGGTACGTATCGTGCTGGCTGAGAAGGGCGTCAGCGTGGAGATCGAGCAGGTTGAAACGGATAATCTGCCGCAGGATCTGATTGACCTCAACCCGTATCGCACTGTGCCAACGCTGGTCGACCGTGAACTGACGCTGTATGAATCCCGCATCATCATGGAATACCTCGATGAGCGTTTCCCGCATCCGCCACTGATGCCGGTTTATCCGGTCGCGCGCGGTGAAAGCCGTCTGATGATGCACCGCATTGAGCAGGACTGGTACAGCCTGATGCGTACCATTGAAACCAGCAGCGGTGCCGAAGCCGATGCCGCGCGTAAGCAACTGCGCGAAGAGCTGCTGGCCATTGCGCCGCTGTTCTCACGTACGCCGTTCTTTATGAGCGAAGAGTTCAGCCTGGTTGACTGCTATCTGGCGCCGCTGTTGTGGCGTCTGCCGCAGCTGGGTGTGGATCTGGCTGGCGCAGGTTCGAAAGAGCTGAAAGGCTACATGACGCGCGTATTTGAACGTGACTCCTTCCTCGCTTCTTTGACGGAAGCCGAACGTGAAATGCGCCTGCAAGCCCGGGGCTAATCTATGGAAATGTCGCAACTTACTGCCCGCCGTCCCTATCTGCTGCGGGCCTTTTATGAATGGCTGCTCGACAACCAGCTGACGCCGCATCTGGTGGTGGATATCAATCTGCCTGGCGTACAGGTGCCGCTGGAGTACGCTCGTGACGGACAGATTGTCCTGAACATCGCACCGCGCGCGGTGGGTAACCTTGAGCTTGCCAACGATCAGGTGCGCTTCAATGCGCGTTTCGGCGGCGTGCCGCGCCAGGTATCCGTGCCGATGGCTGCGGTGCTGGCGATTTACGCGCGCGAAAACGGCGCCGGCACCATGTTCGAACCGGAGCCTGCTTATGAGCTGTCCGGCGACGAGCAGGAAGGCGGCCAGGAAGAGACGCTGATGTCGGTGATTGATGGTGACCGTCCGGACGATGCGACGGATGACGACTCTTCACCGGATGATGAACCGCCGCCGCGCGGTGGACGTCCTTCACTGCGCGTAGTGAAGTAAATCGCGGAAAATAAAAAACGGGCTGATTAGCCCGTTTTTTTTATGCTTGTGTCGCGGCGCGGCTTAGCGCGCAGCAGACCAAAGGAAGCGTAGCGCTCCCTTTGTACCGATCTTAATAAACGTCGCGCAGATAACGCTTATCTTTCTTCAGCTGATCGATATAGGCTGCGGCACGCTCGCTGGAAAGACCACCGAACTGACGCACCACTTCATACAGCGCGGCGTCGACGTCCTTCGCCATGCGTGAGGCATCGCCACAGACGTAGAAGTAGGCGCCTTCCTGCAGCCAGGCGTACAGCTCAGCGCCTTTCTCCAGCATGCGGTTCTGCACGTAAATCTTCTCTTCCTGATCGCGGGAGAAGGCCAGGTCGAGATGCGTCAGCAGACCGCTCTGCTGCCAGCCCGCCAGCTCATCCGCGTAAATGTAATCATGTTCCTGATGCTGGTCGCCGAAGAACAGCCAGTTTTTACCTTCAGCGCCGGTCGCCTGGCGCTCCTGCAGGAAGGCGCGGAACGGCGCGATGCCGGTACCCGGACCGACCATGATCAGCGGGGCGTTATTGTTCGCCGGCACGCGGAACGCTTTGTTCGGCGAAATAAAGATCGCCGGCTTCTCTCCGCGACGCACGCGTTCAGCCAGATAGGTCGAGCACACGCCTTTACGCTCGCGGCCACCGCTGTGATAGCGCACGGAAGCGATGGTCAGATGCACCTGGTTAGGGTGCGCCTTCGAGCTGGACGAAATGGAGTAAGCACGGTGCTGCAGCGGACGCAGCATCGCCACCAGCTCCGGCACCGACAGATTACGCTTCAGCTCGAGCTGCAGCAGATCCAGCGTATCTTTGCCCCACAGCCAGTTAGCCAGCGTATCTTTATCGTCGTGCTGCAGGACGTGCAGCAGCTCCTGGTTGGTGGTGTGCTGTCCGACCCACTCAATCAGCTTGCGCGACGGCTCAGAAATCTCGAACTGATAGGTCAGCAGATCGCCGAGGTTACGGTCAAAGCCCGGCACTGGGGTTTCGTAGTCGGCTTTCAGCTCGCTCAGCAGCAGGCTCACCAGCCCGGCATCGTTCACCGGGATCACGCCCAGCGCATCACCGGCTTCGTATTTCAGGCCGCTGTCGCTCAGGTCAAATTCGAAGTGACGGATATCTTTGGCGGACTGCTCGCCGGACAGACGCTTATTGGTCACCAGCGCCGCCGCGTACGGGTTTTGCTTGTTGCTGCCTGGGATTACCGGCGCTTCCGGCGCGCTCTCCAGCACCGTGCCGCTGCTGCCCGCGCTGGCGGCAAACTGTGGCATGGCGCTGCCAATCCACTCGCTGGAAGGCTCTTCGTAATCGATGTCGCAGTCGATGCGATCCACCACGCGTTTCGCCCCCAACTGCTCCAGGCGCATATCAATGAACTTACCGGCCTGGCAGAAACCGTCGTAGCCGGTATCGCCGATTGCCAGCACGGCAAAGTGCATCTGCTCCAGACGCGGCGCGGTGCTGGCTGAGATGGCCTGCCAGAACAGCTGTGCGTTGTCTGGCATTTCGCCTTCGCCGTAGGTGGAGGTGACGATCAGTACATGACGCATGGTGGCGAACACATCCAGATCCACTTCACCCAGCGCCTGCACTACCGGCACCAGGCCTTTAGCGCGCGCCGCTTTGGCTGCGGTCTGCGCCAGCGCTTCGGCGTTACCGGTCTGGGAACCAAACAGAATATGCAGCTGGGTGGTGGCGCTGGCGCCCGCTGCCGGTGCGGTCTGCTTGTCTTCTAATACCAGCAGGCGCGAGTGGAGACCGGCGAGAAACCCCGCCAGCCAGTATTTCTGTTCGCCGTTAAACGGCGCGTCTTCAGGAATGTAAGGAATCTTCATGGATATCAGTACTCAAAACGTTTTATCGTCATCAATCTTCTTTCGCAGCGCAATCAGGAGAGTTTCCCGACCGCGGCGGCAATCTCTGGCAGTGCGGCGCGTGCAAACAGCTCTTCAAAATCAGGCAGATGGCCCAGCACCTCACGGTTGCAGGCGTCCTGATAAATGATCCAGCCATAGGTTGCCAGGCTGTCCATGGAGCGAATGTTGCGCTGCGTCAGCGCGGCTTTGTAATCCGACATACGCTTGGCGGCGATCAGGCTTGCCAGCTCATCATCGCTGTAGTTCTCAATGGCCGCACGGGCATGACGCTGCAGCTTGCTGACCAGCGCGAAATCTTCGGTCATCAGCAGGTTGCGAACCGCTTTCTCGACTGCCGCGTCTTCCACCGTTGTGCCTTTCGGCAGTTTGCCAAGCGCCAGCTGCTGCGCGAAGCTCAGAACGGTGTAGTTATTCAGCAGAACAAACATCTCCTGCGTATCGGTCGCGCCGTAGGCCGGTACCGCACCGTCGGCGATGGTTTTGCCCGCACGCCAGGCTGATTTGAACTTGGCAACCTGATGCGCGGCCAGCGACGTGGACAGCTCTTCCAGCAAATCCTTACGCGTTTTCGCTTTCAGGATTTCACCGCCGTCCTGATACAGCAGCAGCGAGCGCGGCATCACGTAAACGAAGTGCTGACACTCGGTTTCCCAGTGCTCCAGCAGCCACGCTGCGCGCGGCGACTGGGTGGCTTCGAGGTGCCAGTGCAGCATGGTCAGCACTGCCTGCTTGTGCACCTGCGCCATTTCGTCTTCGTCAGCGATGGAGCCGAACAGCACCGAATCACCGGCGGCGTGCGCGGCCAGCGAACGGTACGGATCGTACTGATAGGCGAAGCCGCCGCTCATGCCGTTACCGAAACCTTTACCAAAGGTGCCGAGGTTAAGAATCGCGCCGTTGGTCATGTATTCACAGCAGAAGTCGCCGACGCCTTCCACCACCGCGGTGGCGCCCGAGTTACGCACGGCGAAACGGTCACCGGCCTGGCCCTGAACAAACAGACGACCGCCGGTCGCGCCGAACAGCGCAAAGTTACCAATCAGCACATTGCCGTCGCTGTCCTGTGCGCCGCCGCCCGGTGACATCACCACCAGTTCGCCGCCACACTGACCTTTACCGACGCCATCGTTACAGGTGCCGTAATGCTTCATCTGCATGCCATCGTTGCAGAACGCGCCAAATGACTGACCGGCTGACCCGCGGGTATCAATCTGCACTGTGCGCGGTGCCAGATATTTCCGGCCACGGTCATCCTGCAGTACCGCTGGCAGTGCGGCCAGCTGCTGCGCCGACAGCTCGTGGTTCAGCATGCGCTCAATATCGATCGCCAGCTGACCGCCAACGCTCTTGTTACGGTTGTTCAGCGTCACGCCGTTACCCAGCGTAATCTCGCGGCGGGCGGCATCAACCAGCTGCGCTTTCAGCTCTTCTACCCAGCCATCGTCCAGCTCGAAATCTTTTTCCAGATACACCGGTTGAGCAATCTTCTGCTCCGGCACCACGGTCAGCATGGCGCGCAGATCGAGTTTGCCCACTTCCAGCGGATGATCCATCAGGTGCAGCAGGTCAGAGCGGCCGCGTGCTTCACGCAGCGAACGCAGACCGAGGCGTGCGAGGAACTCACGCACTTCCTGCGCCACGTTGATGAAGTACTGCGCCAGCTGACGCGGATCGCCATCGAAGGCTTCAGCGTTAGTGGTGAGGCCAGCCGGGCATTTGACGTTACAGTTTTTCGCCATCACGCATTTCAGCATCATCAGCGCGGTGGTGCCAAACTCGAAGCTGTCGCCGCCGAGCAGGGCCGATTTAATCACGTCGCTGCCGGTCTGCTGTGCGCCGGAACA
>NZ_SDFT01000103.1:0-9766 GCF_004916815.1 Pantoea sp. R102 | reverse complement strand
TTCTCTGCCAGCGGGGCAGGGAGACGCGCCTGCTCCAGCAGCATCGGCACCGCATCGGTCTCCGGACGACGCCATGCGGCGGTAATGGCCGAGCGGCTGACCGACTGCGGCAAAATGTGTTCGGCGAAGTCGAGGAAAGGCTGGAAGCTCTCTTCCGGCACGCGCTCATCGTCTGCGGCATCATTCAGCTGCAGCGGGATCTCCGCCAGCGTTTCTCCCGCTTCCAGCTGGCCGAGATAGTTAAAAATTGCCTGCTTGATCAGCCAGTGCGGCGTGCGGTCAATCTTTTGCGCCGCCAGTTTAATGCGATCGCGGGTGGCTTCATCCAGCTTCACCCCCATGGTGGTGGTTCCCATGATTTCCTCGTCCTCAAAGTGTGAATCAACTTCAGCGTGGGCTGCACTATCACTCATGTTGCAACTTTGTGCAACCGTGTTAAATGTGACCTCGGTTGCACGTTTTTAACCGGCTTTTTTGTTAACGCAGCAAAAGCGGCACAGAACTTGCTGCAAGAATCTCGCCAGAGTTGCAACCCACCGCAACATCACGCCTCCTGGCTGACATCAGGTGCAACTTAAAATGTGAACAGGCGCAACCTGTGAGCATGAAAAATGCAAAGTCAGGTGAAACCCAGGTAACAGCTGTGTTAAATGCATTGTGCGCGTCGCACCTTTGCGGCAGGATACCGCGCCTTATGAGAAATCGCTTTCTCTGGATGCGGTAAAGCCCTGACGTTATCCCGTTCCGGTAACGCAGGAAAAAAGATTTCTCTTAAGAGATCAAATAATAAGTGGAGAGACAGATGACAGTAAGTACACCGATGCTGGTGACATTTATCATTTACATCCTCGGGATGGTGTTGATTGGTTTTATTGCGTACCGCTCAACCAAAAACTTTGACGACTATATTCTGGGCGGTCGCAGCCTGGGCAGTGTGGTGACCGCGCTGTCGGCCGGGGCCTCGGACATGAGCGGCTGGCTGCTGATGGGACTGCCGGGCGCGATTTTTCTCTCCGGGATCTCTGAGAGCTGGATTGCCATCGGCCTGACGATTGGCGCGTGGCTGAACTGGAAAATTGTTGCGGGTCGCCTGCGCGTGCAGACCGAGCATCACAATAACGCTTTAACCCTGCCAGACTTTTTTACCAGCCGCTTCGAAGACCACAGCAAAATTCTGCGCGTCATCTCGGCACTGGTAATCCTGATCTTCTTCACCATTTACTGTGCCTCGGGCGTCGTGGCGGGTGCGCGCCTGTTTGAAAGCACCTTCGGCATGAGTTATGAAACCGCACTGTGGGCTGGCGCGGCAGCAACCATTCTATATACGCTGGTGGGCGGTTTCCTGGCGGTGAGCTGGACCGATACCGTGCAGGCCAGCCTGATGATTTTTGCCCTGATCCTGACGCCGGTGATTGTGATTATCGCCGTCGGCGGACTGGATGATTCGCTGGCGGTGATTGAAGCGAAAAGCCTGGAAAACCTCGATATGCTGAAGGGCCTGAACTTCGTGGCGGTGATTTCACTGCTCGGCTGGGGCCTTGGCTACTTCGGCCAGCCGCATATTCTGGCGCGCTTCATGGCCGCAGACTCGCACCGTTCTATTCGTACCGCACGCCGCATCGGCATGGCCTGGATGATCCTGTGTCTGGCCGGTGCTGTTGCGGTGGGCTTCTTCGGTATCGCCTATTTCCAGAACCATCCGGAGCAGGCGGCGGGCGTAAGCGAAAACGGCGAGCGCGTGTTTATCGAGCTGGCGCGCATTCTGTTCAACCCGTGGATCGCCGGTATTCTGCTGTCGGCCATTCTGGCGGCGGTGATGTCGACCCTGAGCTGTCAGTTGCTGGTGTGCTCGAGCGCGCTGACTGAGGATCTGTATAAAGGGTTTCTGCGTAAAAATGCCAGCCAGAAAGAGCTGGTGTGGGTTGGCCGTTTAATGGTGCTGGTGATTGCGCTGGTGGCAATTGCGCTGGCCTCCAACCCGGAGAACCGCGTGCTGGGGCTGGTGAGCTACGCCTGGGCAGGCTTTGGTGCCGCATTCGGTCCGGTGGTGCTGTTCGGCGTGTGCTGGAAGCGCATGACGCGCAACGGCGCGCTGGCCGGCATGATTATCGGGGCCGCTACGGTGCTGATCTGGAAGCAGTACGCCTGGCTCAACCTGTATGAAATCATCCCGGGCTTCCTGTTTGCCAGCATCGCGATTGTGGTGGTGAGCCTGGCTGGCCGCGAACCGTCGGCTGAAGCGCAGCAGCGTTTCGATGCCGCCGAAGCGGAATACAACACCAAATAACGGTGATGGTCTGAGTAAAGCGGGGAGCGCGAGTGCCATGCTCCCCGCACTGTCAGTGTCACGTCCTCTGCGCGCGATTTATCGCCTAATCTGTCACCCCGCCCTGACTTTCCCGCATCGCTACCTGGTCCGCAAAAGCAAAATTAATTTCGCGCGGTGACTTGTATTTTCATCCGCGATAATGATAATCGATATCGTTCGCACTTTACGTATTTTTACCTTAGGTTTACCCTCCTTAACATTCAAGAGGTTGGTGATGTTCGTTCCCTTTCTCATTATGCTGCGCGAAGGTCTCGAGGCAGCGCTCATCGTCAGCCTGATTGCCAGCTATCTCAAACGCACCCAGCGCAGCCAGTGGTTCCCCGCGATGTGGGCCGGCGTGTTTATTGCTGCGGCGCTGTGCCTCGCGCTCGGTATTTTCATCAACGAAACCACCGGTGAGTTCCCGCAGAAACAGCAGGAGCTGTTCGAGGGCATCGTGGCGGTGATTGCCGTGGTGATCCTCACCTCAATGGTGTTCTGGATGCGCAAGGTGTCGCGCAATATCAAAGCTACGCTGGAAAAATCCGTCGATCAGGCGCTGCAGAAGCCGGGCGGCAGCGGGTTGCCGCTGGTGCTGATGGTGTTTCTCGCCGTGGCGCGTGAAGGGCTGGAGTCGGTGTTCTTTCTGCTGGCGGCCTTCACCCAGGATGTCGGCTATGCGCCACCGATTGGCGCAGTGCTGGGTCTGGCGACCGCCATCGTGCTGGGCATGCTGATTTACTACGGCGGCGTGCGTCTTAACATGGCGCACTTCTTCCGCTGGACCAGCCTGTTCATCCTGCTGGTGGCGGCCGGACTGGCAGCGGGGGCGATCCGCGCCTTCCACGAGGCGGGACTGTGGAACCACTTCCAGGCGACCGCGTTTGACTTCAGCAACACGCTCTCTACCCATTCGATCTTTGGCACGCTGCTGGAAGGCATTCTGGGTTATCAGGAAGCGCCGAGCGTCAGCGAAGTCGCGGTATGGCTGATTTATCTGATCCCGGCGCTGCTGCTGTTTTTCTTCCCGGCGCGTCCGGCACCCAGCGCCGCACGGTCGGTGCGCTAACTTTTCGCAGGCGCGCGTGCGCCTGTACCTTCATGTAACAGGGATATGACTATGACGATTCGCTTCCGCCGTAAGGCGCTGTTGCTCTCCATGCTGGCGCTGTCCGGTGCCGCTTCTGCCGCTGCCGTACCGCAGGTCACGGTGACGGTCACTGACAAGCAGTGCGAGCCGATGTCGCTCAACGTGCAGGCCGGTAAAACCCAGTTCATTATCAAAAACAACAGCCAGAAAGCGCTGGAGTGGGAAATCCTCAAAGGCGTGATGGTGGTGGAAGAGCGCGAAAACATCGCGCCCGGCTTCAGCCAGAAGCTCACCGCCAACCTGGAAGCGGGTGAATATGACATGACCTGCGGCCTGCTCACCAATCCGAAAGGCAAGCTGGTGGTCAGCGGTGACAGCCAAACCGCCAGCAGCGGCAAGCCAGACGTGCTGCAGCTGGTCGGGCCAATTGCCGATTACAAAGTCTACGTGATGGGCGAGGTGAGCGCGCTGGTGGCCGGCACCAAAGCCTTTACCGACGCGGTAAAAGCCGGTGACGTGGAAAAAGCCAAAGCGCTGTATGCGCCGACGCGCGTCCACTACGAGCGCATCGAGCCGATTGCCGAACTGTTCTCTGACCTCGACGGCAGTATTGACGCGCGTGAAGATGACTTCGAGAAAAAAGCGGAAGATCCGAAATTTACCGGCTTCCATCGGCTGGAAAAACTGCTGTTCGCCGACAACACCACCAAAGGCGCGGACGCGTTCGCTGACCAGCTGTATAAGGATGTGCAGGATCTGCAAACCCGCGTCAGCGAGCTGGCCTTCCCGCCGGCGAAAGTGGTCGGTGGCGCGGCAGGCCTGATTGAAGAGGTAGCGTCCAGCAAAATCTCTGGTGAGGAAGATCGCTACAGCCGTACCGATCTGTCCGATTTTCAGGCCAACATCGACGGCGCACAGAAAATCGTTGATCTGCTGCGTCCTCTGCTGCAAAAAGCCAATCCGCAGCTGCTGGCGAAAGTGGACGCGAACTTTAAGAAGGTGGATGGCATTCTCAGCAAATACCGCACCAAAGACGGTTTTGCCTCCTATGAAAAGCTGACCACCAGCGACCGTAATGCGCTGAAAGGGCCCATCACCACGCTGGCGGAAGATCTCTCCCTGTTGCGCGGCACTTTAGGTCTTGATTAATCATGAGTAAAAAAAATGACGCGGCGCAACCGTCGCGTCGTCGTCTGTTACAGGGATTAGGCATGCTGGGTGGCGCGGCGGCACTGGGCGGCGGCTGTCCGTTCCATGCCGCCAGCGCGGCAGAGAGTTTCTCACCTGGCACGGTTGCACCCGACGCGCGCCAGCAGGCGCAACCGTTTTACGGCGCTCATCAGGCCGGCATCCTGACGCCGCAGCAGGCATCTATGATGCTGGTGGCGTTTGATGTGCTGGCCAGTGATAAAGCCGAACTGGAACGCCTGCTGCGGCTGCTGACGCAGCGCTTTGCCTTTCTCACCCAGGGCGGACCGGCGCCGGCGGTGCCCAATCCGCAGCTGCCGCCGCTCGATTCCGGCATCCTGGGTGCGGACATTGCGCCCGATAACCTGACCCTGACGCTGTCGGTGGGTGATTCACTGTTCGACGAGCGCTTCGGGCTGGCCGCGCATAAGCCCAGCCAGCTGCAGACGATGACACGCTTTCCCAACGATTCGCTCGACGCCGCACAGTGTCATGGCGACCTGCTGATTCAGATCTGCGCCAATACCCAGGATACGGTGATCCACGCGCTACGCGATATCATCAAGCACACGCCGGATCTGCTGGCGGTGCGCTGGCGGCGCGACGGCTTCATCGCCGATCACGCTGCACGCAGCAAAGGGCGCGAAACGCCGATCAACCTGCTGGGTTTCAAAGATGGTACCGCCAATCCGGATACCCACAATGCGCAGTTAATGGACCAGCTGCTGTGGGTGACACCGGAACAGCAGGAACCGGCGTGGACGCACGGCGGCAGCTATCAGGCGGTGCGCATCATCCGTTTTCACGTTGAAATGTGGGACCGCACGCCGCTGGGCGAGCAGCAAACCATTTTTGGTCGTGAGAAGCTGTCCGGCGCACCGCTGGGGATGCAGCATGAGCACGACGTGCCGGATTATGCCCGCGATCCGGACGGCGAGATTATCGCACTGGATGCGCATATCCGGCTCGCCAATCCGCGCACGCCGCAAACCGACAGCAGCCTGATGCTGCGGCGCGGCTACAGCTATTCCTCGGGGATTACCGGGGCAGGGCAGCTGGATATGGGGCTGCTGTTCGTCTGTTATCAGCACGATTTAAGCAAAGGCTTTATTACCGTGCAGAAACGACTCAACGGCGAAGCGCTGGAAGAATATATTCGTCCCATCGGCGGCGGATACTTTTTTGTTTTGCCCGGTGTGGCGGACAAAAATCATTATCTGGGGCAGCCGTTGCTCGAAGCCTGATTAATTAATGTACAGCGCTTGTCCGCCGTTCGCGGTGCCAGGCGCTGCTGTTAAGCCCGTCTTAAATTTCTCCTGTCTCGCTGTGATGTCCGAATTTTCTGAAACAGTTTGTTAAGTGCTGAATTACCTATCCTGCTGAATATTAATATTAATTTAATTTAAGCGCACCGGGCTAAGGCAGCGCCACGCGGGTTTTCTTTGCCGTAAAGTAAAAATATTGTTGCAAATCGGCGGAAATATGATGAACTTTAGTCATAGCGTCGTCAGTTGTGTGGCTAAGTCCACTGGAGTTCGCGCATGGCCCGGTCCTTATACGGACAGTTAAATACACTTCAGCTAGCGCAGTACGCTGCGGGGGATTGCCTCCCGCGTGAGAATCCTCTTCACTTTTCTTTAATCGCCTTCGAATTCTTTTCCGATGTTTACCGGTGCGCGGCAGCGTTTCGGCGTTGTTGCACACTTTTCTCACTGGCTCGATACGGCTTACAAGGAAGCCAACAAAACCTCTAAAGCGTTCAAATCATCGCCGCGGGTGATCCGCCGCGATAAATGAAACCAACTGTAAGGTGCCACTATGGGAAGACAGAAAGCAGTGATCAAAGCGCGTCGTGAAGCCCGCCGAGTGCTTCGCAGTGACTCTCGCAGTCATCGTCAGCGTGAAGAAGAATCGGTCACTTCGCTGGTGCAGATGGGGGGGCTGGATGCAATTGGCATGGCGCGCGATGTGCGTGACCGGTCACCAATTGAGGCCAGAAACGATGCTCAGGCGCACTATCTTAACGCCATAGAAACGAAACAGCTGATATTCGCGACCGGTGAAGCTGGCTGCGGTAAAACCTGGATTAGCGCTGCGAAAGCAGCCGAGGCCCTGATCAATAAGGACATCGAAAGGATCATTGTGACGCGCCCGGTTTTACAGGCGGATGAAGATCTCGGTTTCCTGCCAGGAGACATCTCCGAGAAATTCGCTCCCTATTTCCGACCGGTTTACGACGTTCTGGTTAAACGTCTCGGCGCTTCCTTTATGCAGTACTGCCTGCGACCCGAAATCGCCAAGGTAGAGATCGCGCCCTTCGCTTATATGCGCGGACGTACCTTTGAGAATGCGGTGGTGATTCTGGATGAGGCGCAAAACGTCACCGCTGCGCAGATGAAGATGTTCCTGACCCGCCTGGGCGAAAACGTCACCGTGATTGTCAACGGTGATATTACCCAGTGCGACCTGCCCGTCAGCGTCAAATCTGGCCTTGCCGATGCGCTGGCGCGCTTCGAAGAGGATGAGATGATTGGCGTGGTGCGTTTCGGTAAAGACGACTGCGTTCGCTCGGCACTGTGCCAGCGTACGCTGCATGCTTACAGTTAACCTTGAAAAAATAGCTAATCACAACCCGGCTGCGGCCGGGTTTTTCATTGCTATGCTTACGGGAAGAAAAAGGGCGGAAACGATGAGCGGAAAAAGTCATGCACTCTCTTGATGTGCAGGTGGTAAGGATGGCGCAGCAGTGGGCGGAAGCGCAGCCGGTGTGGCTGTGTACCGTGCTCAGCACGTACGGCTCATCGCCGCGCCCGCCGGGCGCGATGATGGTGATTCGCGCCGATGGGCGCTACAGCGGTTCCCTTTCCGGCGGCTGCGTCGAGGAGAATTTTATCACCCGCGTTCAGCAGCAGGCGTTCTCTGCCGCCAGTCAACGGGTGCGCTACGGTGAGGGGGGCGACACGCCTGACCGCGCGCTGCCGTGCGGCGGCGTACTGGATATTCTGGTCGAACGGTTGCCTGCCGGGGCCGCCACGCTGCGCTATTTACAGCAGCTGGAGGATGCGCTGACCGGCGCGCGTGCCATCACCAAACGCCTGACGCTGCCGCAGCCGTGTCACGCGATCGAACCGGCACCTTATACCCGCCGCACCCGCACCCAGGTCACTGACGATGAAATCGTTCTGACCCTGAGTGCCGCGCCACGCCTGATCCTTGCCGGACTCTCCAGCGTCGCCGTTTACTGTGCCAACTTCGCGCTGGCGCTGGGATTCGAAACCATTGTCTGTGAACACCGTGAAGAGGTGCTGAGCAATATGGCGGCCGAACTCGCGCCGGACGTCAAACTGGTGCAGCAGTTTCCGGCGGTGTATCTGGAACGCGAGGGCTGTCATGCCGCCACGGCGATTCTCTCGCTGACGCATGATGCGCGTATTGACGATCTCACCATGATGGAAGCGGTCAATCTGCCGGCGTTTTATCTCGGTGCGATGGGCTCGCAGCGCAACAGCGCCAAACGCAAAGCGCGCCTGAGCGCGATTGCGGAGCTGACGCCGGCGCAGTTGCGGCGCATTCACGCACCGGTTGGACTGGATATCGGCAGCAAAACCCCGGCGGAGATCGCGCTGGCAATCATGGCGGATATTGTGCGTCACAAAAATGGGTTAGCGGCAACGGATGTGCTCAGCCCGGTGCACGCGGCGTCTGAATGATCACATCACTCACCCCACGAAAAACCCGGATGCACCAGGATGCCAGCAGACGGGCAAACGGCTATGCTAAATTTTCGCGCCGCAAATAATCAATAAGCTGTGCTTTATGTTTCATGATGTGATCAACGCTTGCGCTTTACCGGTAACATCTTATCTTCAGAGAAGCGTGTACAAACACCTGAACTGAGAAGGGGTATTTATGGCTAAGCGTCATTTGATTAAATCAATTGAAATTACAGCAATTATTGTCTTCGCGCTGGTGATCGCCTGGCTGGGCGTCACCGGCATCCTGTCATCAACCGGCCTCGATCATGCGTGGCCTTATCCACATCAATAACTGAGTCCAGCACCAGGGAAATCAATTACGCTTAAATATAAACAGAATAAATTATCTAACCTGCACACCCGTATCAGCGGCGATACCGTATCACCACACAGGGTTTCGGTGTCAGATTTGCCGGGTATAAATCAGCGACGTTCGGGAAAAGCGTTATGCTGTTATTCGAAATCCGCATGGCGGCTGAACATGCTCTCGCTGGTTTCACCGCACTGATGCATGATTTCAAGCACCATGGCGTCACAGGTGATAAAGCAAAGCTGCTCAAAGGCCGAGCCCATTGGCTGCGAGAATCGTCCGGCGCTACGTGCGTTATCGGTTTTAACGTTGCCGGGTAATACCAACACGCATTTGGCCAGTCTGCCGATGCCTGAATCTGCTTTCAGGGTAATCAGCGCCACATCGACACCGCGCTCAACGGCGTTCAGCGCCAGTGCTTTCAGGCTCGCGGTTTCGCCACTGCCAGAACCAATAATCAATAAATCGCCAGGTCTGGAGTGGGGTGACGAGATTTCACCGACCAGGCTGACCGAGAAACCCAGATGCAACAGACGGTTAGCGAACGCGCGGATAGCAATGCCGCTGCGCCCGGCACCCTGCAGGAAAATGTGTTTCGCGCTGCGAATTTGTGCGATGAATGCCTGCGCCTGGCTCTCGTCTATCTGCCGGGCGTTGTGCGCGAGTTCGGTAAGAATATGGGATACGTTTGACTGAACGGCCATGTTAATGTTCTCCCGTCAGGCAATGGTTCGTCCGTCTCATTAAACAGCGAAAAGAGTGGCCGGAACATACCCGGTGCTTTTTCAGTCTGGTCATCACGCATTCCCTCTTAATTCAAAGACATCATCAGTGGATGAAAAGGATACCCTGCAGAATTTCCGCTAAGAGTACACGGTCCGCTGCCCACGCGATATTGCAGCGAAAGGGGATCTTTCGATTATGCGTCCTGTGGCACAAAAGCACCTGGAGAACAGACAAATAAAAATGCCCGGCTGTTAACCGGGCACCTATATATAAATGATGGCGGTGAGGGGGATTGATGTCACTCGACACATCCTTGTGCCTCGCCCTTCGGGTGGCTTGCAGCCATGCAAAACGGCTATCCTGCCATTTTGTCGCTTCGCTCACCCTGC
>NZ_SDFT01000102.1:0-15587 GCF_004916815.1 Pantoea sp. R102 | reverse complement strand
TGCGCTGCTGGCGATCGATCGCCTCTACCCGGCAACCGCTGCGCAGTTCAATTGCGTTCCGGGCAAAAAAATCCTCGCTCACCAGCGACAACTCTGTTGCCGTTTTACCGGTGAAATACTCAGAAAGGTGAACCCGATCGTAAGCCTGATAGCGCTCTTCGCCGTAGACCACAATGTGATAATGCTGATGCAGGTTACGGGCGACCAGCTGCTCCAGAAAATGGTGGCTGACCATGCCGTGACCCACCACGGCTAATACAGGTTTCGTTTGGCTCATCACAGGGTTTCCTGCAGCCAGCGGCTGCGTTTCAGGTTCATCAAGGCCGAACAGCGTATTCACAGAAACCGGTCCGGCATTATGGAGTTGGTTCAGCAGCGCGCCACTTTGCTGGCAGTCGCCATACAGCAGCACGCCGTTCAGTCGGCCGTCTTTGAGGAACAGGCGGCGATAGTGCCCGGCGATCGGGTCAAAACTGGTGACAGACGGGGCTTCGCGAACGTCACCAGCGCTAAACAGGGAAATGCCGCTGACTTTGAGACGGGTGCCCGTGGCCGCGCTGTAGAAATCCCCCTGAGGCCGATCGGCCAGTTGCGCCGCCAGAATCTTTGCCTGGGCCAGACAGGGCGCGAGCAGACCGAAGGTCTCGCCGCTGATTTCACAACATTCGCCTACGGCATAAATTCCGGCGTGCGCAGTGCGCAACTGGCGATCCACCAGAATGCCGCGCTGACAGGGAATACCGGCGGCCTGTGCCACGGCGATCGCCGGCTGGACACCAATGGCCATCACCACCTGCTGCGCCGCCAGCACACGGCCATCGTGGAGGATCACGCTATCCGTGCGGATCGCCGCAAGGCTGGCATTCAGTTCACAGCGAATGCCGCGCGCCCGGAGCTGAGCCAGCAGTAATTCCCCTGCCCTGATATCCAGCTGTCTGTCCAGCAAACGTGACTGACGATGAATCAGCGTGACCTGACGTCCCTGCGCCTGAAGGCCGGCGGCTGCTTCAATACCCAGATAGCCCCCACCGACCACCACTACCGGACCCTGTCCGGCCAGCAAAGTGTCCACATCCTGCAGCGTGCGAAAGGTGCTGACATGCGGCAGGTCGCTGCCTGGAACAGACGGTCTGCAGGGCTGCGATCCGGTCGCCAGTACCAGGCGGTCCCAGTGCAGCAGGCGCTGGTCGGTGCGTAAGGTCCGCTCAGCAATATTCACCTGTTCCACCGTCTCTCCCACCCGCAATGTTATGCCGTGACGGTGATACCAGTCAGGGTCGTGGATCAGCGTTTGCTCAACGGTGGTTTCTCCGGCCAGCAGCGGCGACAACAGCACACGGTTATAGTTGCCGTGCGGCTCACGGCCAATCACAGTGATGTCGTAACGCATCGGCGCCAGCTGCAACAGAGTTTCTACCATGTGCATGCCCGCCATCCCGTTACCCGCAACCAGCAGCCGTTGTCTCATGGTGTCGTCCTTATGCCGCCGAAGTCTGTTTTTCGTAGAGAAAATGCAGCACTTTCTGGCGCAGCTGGTGATAACGCACGTCATCCGCCAGCGCCACGCGTGAACGCGGCCGGACCAGGTCGATCGTCAGGATATCGCCCACCTGCGCCGCCGGACCGTTGGTCATCATCAGTACCCGATCGGACAGCAACACGGCTTCATCCACATCATGGGTAATCAGGACGATGGTGGTGTTCAGCGCCTGCTGGATGCGCATGACGCTGTCCTGCAGATGCGCGCGCGTTAAGGCATCCAGCGCACCGAAGGGTTCGTCGAGCAGCAGCACGCGAGGTTTCATTGCCAGCGCGCGGGCGATACCGACACGCTGCTTCATGCCGCCGGAGATCTCGCCGGGGCGTTTATGCATGGCATGACTCATTTGCACCTGGTTCAGGTTGTGCTCGATCCAGTCACGCATTTCCGCCTTGTTCATCTTGCCTTTAAACACCTGCTCTACCGCCAGCTCAACGTTCTGAAACGCCGTCAGCCAGGGCAACAGCGAGTGGTTTTGAAACACAACGGCGCGCTCAGGGCCGGGGCCGGTGACTTCGCGGTTATCGCATAACAGGACGCCGCTGGTAGGTCGGGTTAAACCGGCGATCAGGTTGAGCAGCGTGGATTTACCACAGCCGGAGTGGCCGATCAGGCTCAGGGTTTCCCCCTGATGAATATCAAAGCTGACATTATCGAGCGCCAGAAAATCGCCGCCGGAAGTGGTAAAACGTTGGCTGACCTGCTGTACACGAATGATAGGTTGCATAGTGTTCCCCTTATTTATCCCAGCTAAAGCGACGCGCCAGCAGCATCAGTCCCTGCTCCAGTAGCAGGCCGACGACGCCAATCAGCAAAATGGCAATCAGGATGTTTTCAACATTGAGGTTGTTCCACTCGTTCCAGATCCAGAAGCCGATCCCCAGGCCTCCCGTCAGCATTTCGGCAGCCACGATCACCAGCCAGGCGATACCAATCGACAGGCGGACCCCGGTCAGCACCGCAGGCAGAACGGCGGGAAACAGGATGCGGCGCAGGATGGTCCATTCCGACAGTTGCAGCACGCGCGCCACATTGAGGTAATCCTGTGGAATGCGCTGTACACCTTCGGCGGTATTAATAATCATCGGCCAGATAGAACAGATAAAAATGGTCCAGCTGGAGGCCGGTTCGGCGCGCTGGAACAGCAGCAGGCCGATAGGCAGCCAGGCCAGCGGGCTGACCGGACGCAGTAGCGCGATAACCGGATTGAACATGCGTGCCACAAAGGCAAAACGCCCCAGCAGAAAGCCTGCGGGAATCCCCACCAGCGCGGCCAGGCCAAAGCCGATAGCGACGCGCTGCAGCGAGGCCAGCACATTCCAGCCGATGCCCTGATCGTTAGGGCCGTTGTTATAGAACGGATCTGCGAACAGGATTTTCGCCGCTTCCCAGGTGGCGTACGGGCCGGGAAAGCCTTTGCTGGAAAGGGCCGCGATCTGCCAGATCAGAAGCAGAAGCATCACACCGCACAGCGCGGGAATGGCACGCTGCAAAAACGGACGCAGGCGCGCAGGCGAGCGCATCTTTTTTGGCGTGACCTGAAGGGGCACCACCGTGGCCCGGGTGGGCAGCGTCTCAGGCTGCGTCAGGGAGCGAGTCTGGCTTTTCATCACGACCTCTCTTTGTGGTTAATGGCAAAGCTGGCGGCGTAAACGGCAGGATTCGTGCCATCCCACACCTTGCCGTCGATCAGGGTGCTGCTGCGCATCTCACTGCCGGGCAACGTGATGTTGCCGACGGCGCTCGCTGCCTGTTTGTAGATATCAATTCGGTTGATCTGCTTTGCGACGCCCAGATAGTCCGGATCCTCGGTCAGCATTCCCCAGCGCTTAAGCTGGGTGAGGAACCACATGCCATCGGACAGATACGGGAAACTGACGCTGCCGTCATGGAAGAAGCGCATCGCATGCGGGTCTTGCCATTTGTGTCCCAGCCCGTTTTCGTACTGGCCGAGCATGCGACCCTGCAGAATCTCAGGTTTGGTGTTGATCCAGGCGCGTCCGGCCAGCACCTGCGCCGTTTCGCGGCGGTTATCATCGGAGGCATCGATCCAGCGTGCCGCCTCCAGGACAGCCGCCGTCAGCGCGCGCGCCGTATTGGGGTTTTCTTTCACCCACGCGGCGCGGGTGCCAAGAATTTTTTCGGGGTGATCGGGCCAAATCTGCTGACTGGTAGCGACGGTAAAACCAATATCATCACTGATGGCGCGCTGATTCCACGGCTCGCCCACACAGAAGCCGCTCATATTGCCAATCTTCATATTCATCACCATCTGCGGCGGCGGCACGACGACAGTGCGCACGTCATCAAATGGATTGATACCGGCATTCGCCAGCCAGTAGTAGAGCCACATCGCGTGGGTACTGGTCGGAAAGGTATGCGCAAAGGTGAGACTGCCTTTGGCCTTGCTGTCGATGGTCTTTTTCAGGCTGGCGGCATCGGTGACTTTTTGCGCTTTAAGCTGGTTCGACAGGGAGATTGCCTGGCCATTGTTATTGAGCGTCATCAGGTTCGCCATCGCATGCTGAGGACCGGCAACGCCCAGTTGCAGGCCATAGATCATGCTGTACAGGACGTGTGCTGCATCGAGCTCACCGGAGATCAGTTTGTCGCGGACGGCTGCCCAACTGGCTTCTTTACTGGGCTGTAGCGTCAGACCATATTTTTTGTCGAAGCCTTTCACCGAGGCCATGACGACCGGCGCACAGTCGGTCAGTGGAATAAATCCCACCCGCACGGTGGCTTTTTCTGGCGCATCGGAACCCGCCGCCCATACGGCGTTGCGCAATCCCGGCAACAGCCACAGCCCGCCAGCGGCGGCGCTGGATAACAGCAGTTGACGTCGAGACAGTGAAACTGGCGATTTGCTCATTTTTTGCCACCCTCAGGAAATAAAAAAAGGCGTCCTCTCCACTGCTTTCACAGGGAGATGGACGCCTTTATCCAAAAGCACTCGCTTTACCGCCGTTGGCAAAGCTAATGCATACACTTAATAGGGTAAAGCAAACTGCATGCCAGCTTTGAAACGGCCCTGCGCGTGGCGATCAGGGCTTTCCCCGGGCTGGTTTTTTAACCGATTTTGCACGTTTTTGACGCAGAATACGCACAAGCATTGTGCAGCTAACGCTTTAGAGTTATCTCTTCATTGTGGCTGCCACCGTGACGATCGCCTGGGCGATTTCCGGTAGCCGTTTATTCTGATCCATCGCGCTTTTACGCAGCCGTTGCCAGGCGTGCTCTTCACTCAGCCCATGCTGCTGCATCAGCCAGGTTTTGGCCTGGTCGAGCAGTTTGCGCTCTTCCAGCGTGGCGCGCAGGGTGGCCAGCTCATTGGCCTGATGCTGTAAACGCTGAGACTGCTCCGTGATCAACGACAGCAGTGAACGACCCAGCTGGGGTGCCAGCCCGTCGCTGTTCAGCGCACCGGACTCGGTGGGCAGCCAGTCCACCCCGGAGACATATAATGTAAAATCGCAGCCCGACTGCGCCACATGCAGAGGTTCAGCTGCCTGATGCTGTGCCAGTGCGATCGCCTCGCGGCAGCGCAACATCAGCGTGGCTGACAGCCGATCCTCCAGCAATTTCATTTGGTCGATGCGCTGTGACAGCAGCGAAAACCAGTGCAGCGCGCCACTGTCGTCCCGCCGACCGTCGGTACAGGCAATGCGTCGCAGTCGTTCAATTTCACGACTGGCCTGCGCCAGCGGCTGCCAGTGGTGTAAAACCGCCTCATCGGCAAACTGCTGGAAGGTCGAAAAGCTTTGTTCCTGTGCTTCAATTAAGGCCACCATGGCGCTGCGCTGCTCCGCGCTGAATTGTCCGGCAGCAAAGCCGGCCGCTCCCAGGGCGCGTTCCTGTCCCGTCAGCTCTTTGCCCTGCATAAAGCTGAACAGCGCAATGAGCGCGCGGGTAATGTCAGGATGGCTGGCGGTGTCGGCGGCCTCAAAAACCAGGTTCAGTAAGCTACGGATAATGGTACTGAACGCCGCAACGGCCTGCGCGTGCGCGATCTGCTGTTGCGTAATCTGCTGGCGCAACGCCGGTAATCCGGCCAGGGCCTGCAGCGCGGCGGCGATCAGGTTGCAGAAGCGGCTGTATCCCGGCTGGGCTTCAACCCTGGGTAAGGCCTGGCAAAAATCCCGTTGGCAGCGCGTCACATCCTGCTCACTGGCGAGCCGTTGCTCGCCGTAAAGCCTGCCTTCTGAACATATCCACAGATTGCTCGCCCCCCGCTCGCGCTGAAGCTGATGCACCAGCTCGCTGACGGTGGTAATGAGTTTGCCGGTCTGGCGAAGGCGTTGCAGGCTGGCAATATCGCTTTGCCTTGAGGCCTGTAACCAACTCAGTGCGTCATCCATTGCTCCCCCACCCTTTGATGCCAAAAAGTGAGTCAAGCAAAAGCCGTGCCGTTTTCGTATCACCTCATTTCTCTTCACGAGAATCGCAGCGGCTGCCCGGTCATAAAAATCTTTCTATGACCAAAAAGTATCCCGGTCCGCGTGGAGACGAGAACGTAGTGGTCTAAACAATGTATTTGATTTTCTGACAAATTTCGCAAATTTACGCACAGCTGAAAATCTGACCTTGCAAATCATGCCGTTGTGGATATGCTATATACATATCATATACGTTTCATATAAAGGCCAGCTATGGGTATCGTCAAAATTTCGGATTTAATGCATGAGAACCTGCGCATCGCCAGCACGGCGCTCAGTCGTTCGATCAACGCGCAGGCGGAGCACTGGATGAAAATCGGCATGCTGGCCGAACTTTATCCGCAGCTCAGCCATCAGGAACTGACACGCCTGCTGATGCGGGTCGAACGTGATGGCGGCGCTGAACTGGCGCAGCTGCTTGACCAACCTTCCTTTATTCCGCAGGGAATCGCGCAATGAGTATTAAACTGCATACCGCTGAAGAAATTGAACGGGCGCGCGCCGCCGGTCACGCCGCCGCCAAAGTCCTGGAGATGATCGCGCCCTGGGTGAAACCCGGCGTTACCACCGATGAACTGGATCGCCGCTGTCATGACTATATTGTCAATGAGCTAAAGGTCATTCCGGCTAACATTGGCTATCAGGGTTACACCCGTACCGTTTGCACCTCGGTTAATCACGTGGTGTGCCACGGGATTCCGGGCGAGAAAAAGCTCAAAGACGGCGACATCGTCAATATCGACGTGGCGGTCATCAAAGACGGCTGGTACGGCGACACCAGCCGCATGTATTTCGTCGGTCAGCCTTCGGTACGCGCTAAGCGCCTGGTTGACGTGACGTATGAATCAATGGTGGCAGGCATTCGGGTGGTGAAACCCGGTGCAACGCTGGGCGATATCGGTGCGGCTATTCAGCAGGTCGCTGAAAAGGCCGGTTTTTCCGTGGTACGCGAGTATTGCGGTCACGGCGTCGGCGAGATCTACCACGGCGATCCGCAAATTTTGCATTACGGCACGCCGGGCCAGGGGCTGGCGCTGCAGGCTGGCATGATTTTTACCATTGAGCCCATGATTAACGCCGGCAAAGCGAGCACCAGCGTGCTGTCTGATGGCTGGACGGTGGTGACCAAAGATCGCTCCCTGTCCGCGCAGTGGGAGCACACTGTCGCCGTCACGGATACCGGCTTCGACCTGCTCACGCCCTGGCCGGAGGGTACCGGTGATTACGCCGCGATCGTTTAACGCCTGCCAATCGTCCAATCTGTGATCTCTATTGTAGTACAATCAAAATAGATTGTACTACACTGCTAACTCATGACGATTTATATCGCTCATGTGCAATATCACTATCGGCATAGTTAATGCTGCCGCGTGGCCGAAATAAAATGATTTTTATTTTCGGCTGTACTTCATTTATTGCTTAGCAAGCGAAACAGATCATTCATGACATCGCTACCCTTGCGCCTGTCTGCCGGCGCGGAGTGGCGTAATGCTGCGTGACGAGGTGGATATGATAAGTTCCGATGTTTCTGGTTCTACGTTGAGTCAATTAAATAAGCGCATCATCCCGTTTATCGTAATCTGTTATTTTGTCGCTAATCTCGATAAAACCAATATCTCTATCGCTGCGCTGCAAATGAATGCCGATCTCGGGCTTACCACCAGCATGTACGGCCTCGGTGTCGGCATGTTCTATATTTCCTACATTCTTTTCGAAATTCCCAGTAATGTCATTATGACCAAAGTCGGCGCCCGGCGCTGGATAGCGCGCATTATGATTACCTGGGGCATTGTCAGTACCGGCATGGCGCTGGTTCATAGCGCCAATCAGTTATATGTAATGCGTTTTTTACTCGGTATGGCCGAAGCCGGTTTTGCGCCGGGTATTATCTATTATATTTCCTGCTGGTTCCCTAAAAGTAACCGCGCACGTGCAATGTCTTTCTTTTATATGGGATCGGTGGGCGCGTCGATTATTGGTCTGCCCATTTCCGGTGCCATTCTCAATATGCATGGCATTGCCGATATCGCAGGCTGGCGCTGGCTTTTCGCGCTGGAAGGCATTCCCGCGGTAGTGCTTGGTTGTCTGGTGCTGTGGCGCTTACCCGATAAGCCCGACGATGCTGTCTGGTTAACTACACCGCAAAAACACTGGCTGCGCCAGCGCCTCGAACAGGACAATCTGGGTGTTACCCTGAATAAGAACCACTCCTGGCTGCAGGCATTAAAAGATCGCACGGTGTTATTGCTCAGTCTGGTATGGTTTTTACAGGCGTTTGGCTCGATCGGTATTACGTTGTTCATGCCGTTGATTATTAAAAGCATGGCCGCTGAGCAGAGTAATTTTATTATCAGCCTGTTATCCGCCCTGCCCTTTGTGATGGCCTGCGTATTTATGTATTTAAACGGACGCCACTCCGATCGCAGCGGTGAACGCGCCTGGCATATGGGCTTGCCATTAATTTTATCGGGCCTGGCACTAACCGGCGCGATTTATTCGGACAGCCTGTTGCTGTCCTATATTTTGCTGGTCTTCACCGTCGGGCTTAACTTTGCCCTGACGCCAATATTCTGGGCAGTGACCACAGAAAAATTAGCTGGCGTAGCTGCTGCGGCATCGATTGCCTTTATCAACACGGTGGCAAATTTTGTCGGACTGGGTTTACCGCCGCTGCTGGGAAAAATGAAAGATGCGACGCAAAGTTATCACTCAGGATTGCTGATTGTGGCGATGGCGCTGATTGCCGGCGGTATTCTCGGTATTATTATCGCCCGTCCATCGGGCGGTGCCGGTGCCAGCAAAACCCGCGCGCCGCATGCCGAAACCGGGCACTGAACGTGATTACGGCCCGCCTGCGGGCCTGACGCTGGCCATCGCCTCGATCACCTCAGTCATACGCTGAATCACCATCTGCGCCGCCCGCGATAGCTGGCGCGACGGCGCAGTACACAGCGCCAGGGTCAGCGGTCGCATCACGCTGTGCCTGAGCGGTACGAAGCAGAGCTGGTTCTCCTGCACCTCGGTCATCACGTCCAGCAGGCTCAGCACGCTGATGCCGGTGCCCTGCGCGATCAGGCTGCGAATCAGGCGGATGTCGTTACAGGCGATAATGTTTTCCGGCGCCAGCCCCTGCTTGCGGTACAGCGCATCGACACGTTCGTGGACCACCAGCGCGGCGCCAGGCACAATGTGTCGCTCATGACTGAGTTCGCTGAGCGACAGCAGAGGCCTCGTGCTAAGCGGATGGTCGGCGGCCATCACCACGCCCATCTCCAGTTCGGCAAACGCCAGCACTTCCAGTCCGCTCTGCCCGGCGGGATCGAGAATCAGGCCAAAATCGATTTCCGACTGGCGAATCATCTGGCTGATGCGGTGGCTGTTGTCCACCGTCAGCTCCAGCCGCAGCCACTGATGCTGGCGTGCGATATCGGCGATGGCGTCTGCCACGCTGCCTTTAGTCAGCGACTGCACCAGCCCGGCCGTTACGTTACCGCGCTTCAGCCCCTGAATATCATCAAAGCGCTGCCGCGTGACGCGAAACTCACGCTGCCAGCGCATCACATCGTCATACAGCAATTCTCCGGCGGTGGTCATGCGCAGCCCTTCCGGCAAACGCTCAAACAGCGGCGTACCAAAACTCTCTTCCGCCTGCAGAATCTGCCGGTTAATGGCAGAAGCGGAAACGTGCAGCTGCTCAGCGGCTTTGCGCAAACTGCCGCTGCGCGCCACTTCGGCAAAATAGACGGCAAAGCGGGAAAACGGGCTCATTGCTCACCTGTACGGTTTTTTGCAACACCTGGCTGCATTCTTGCTGATGGATTTGCACAGGCAAGCATATTAACAATGTCCTGACAAAAATGAAGCCTTCTATTTCGCCTTGTGTGAGCACCTGACAGGACAACAGCATGAATAACATTACGCCTCCCGCACACTGCACGTTTGAACCTGATGACTGGCTGCGTCTGGCGCGACAGTGGCATCCGGTTGCCCGTTCCTGTGATATCGCCGGCGCACCGACCAAAGCGGTGCTGCTTGACGAGCAGCTGGTGCTGTATCGTCTGCAGGGTCAGGTGGTAGCGGCACGCGACGTTTGCCCGCATCGTGGCGTCCCGCTGACGCTGGGTTTTCATGATGAAGAGGGTATTGTCTGCCCTTATCACGGCTTGCGCTTCGGTGCCGGTGGCCGCTGCAATCGCATCCCGTCCAGCCCCGACCAGCCGATTCCGGCCAAACTCAATTTGATCAGTTACGCGGTGGAAGAGCGCTTTGGGTTGATTTGGGTGTGCCTCGCGCCGGATGCTGACCAGCCCGCGCCGCTGCCCACCATGCCGCACTGGGATGATGCTGGTTTTCAACAGATCAACTGTCCCGGTTTTGACGTCAACGGCTTTGCCGGACGCCAGGTGGAAGGTTTTCTGGATGTGGCGCACTTCGCCTGGGTGCACACGGAAACCTTCGCCGATCCCAACAACCAGGTAGTACCTGCCTATAACCCGGTCGAAACCGAGACCGGTTTTGCCGTGGATTACTGGAGCTCAGTGAGTAACTTTGCCGCTGACAGTCCGCAGCAGGCGCCGGAAGGATTTAGCTGGCTGCGTCATTTCGAGATGCATCTGCCGTTTACCGCCACGCTGACCATTCATTTCCCCGGCGAATCGCGCCTGGTGATCATGAATGCCGCGTCGCCGGTGTCGGCGCGCAAAACGCGCATGTTTGCGCCCATCGCGCGTAATTTTGACCTGCACATCCCGGTCGAAGAGGTGCACGCCTTCAATCAGCGCGTATTCGAAGAAGACCGCCTGATGGTGGAAACCCAGCAGCCGGAGCGTTTGCCGCTCGACCTCGCTCTGGAAGCGCATATTCCGGCCGATCGCAGCTCCATTGCTTATCGTCGCGGCCTGAAGCGCATGGGCTTCGGCGAATTTTTCCTGGTGTAAGGAGGCAACGATGAGTGATCTGCTGAATGTGGTGGTGGATGGCCTGTATCGTCAGGGCCGTCACAATCTCAGCGTCACGCTGGTGGCGGAAAATGGCCAGCCGCTGCCGGACTGGCAACCGGGTGCGCACATTGATGTCCACCTGCGTGATGGTCTGATACGTCAGTACTCACTGACCGGACGCTGCGATGACGCGCGCGGCTATCAAATCTGTATTGCCCGCGACGGGCAATCACGCGGGGGCTCGCGCTACGTGCACGACACGCTGCGCCCCGGCCAGACGATTGCGATTTCGCCACCGCGCAACCTGTTTCCTCTGCAACCGGCCGCTAAAGTCATTTTGCTGGCGGCCGGAATTGGCATTACGCCGCTATACGCCATGGCGCTGGCGCTGGAGGCCGCCGCCGTGCCTTTTGTGCTGCATTACTTTGTCCGCCAGCGCGGTGATGAAGCTTTTGCCGCCGAACTGGCGCAGCGTTTTCAGCATGGATTTTGTGAAATCTGGTACAGCAGCGAAGGCCGCAGCGCCCGTGATTATCCACCGGCGGAACTGCTTGATGCTGCCGCCGACACGCATCTGTACCTGTGCGGGCCGGAAGGGTTTATGACGCACATGCAGCAGCAGGCGCTGGCGGGCGGCTGGGATAGCGCCAATATTCACGCTGAAGCGTTCAAACCTGTCGCCCGCACGGCTGGCGCGGAAGAGGGCTTTACCGTGACGCTGGCACGCAGTGGGCAGCAATGTACCATTCCACCTGACAAAACCATTGCCACGGTGCTGCTGGAGCATGGCGTCGACGTTCCGCTCTCCTGCGAGATGGGCATGTGCGGCGCCTGCCTGACGCGGGTCACCGCCGGAGAGATCGATCACCGCGATACCGTGCAGTCTGACAGCGAAAAAAGCGCCCCGGAGCAGTATATCGCCTTGTGCTGCTCGCGCAGCAAATCGGCGGAACTGGTGATTGATCTCTAGGGCGCGCCGCAGGATGACTTAATCCGTGCCGGAAAGCTCAGGTTCCGTGCGCAGCACAATGGCTTCTTCTGCCGCCTGTGGCAGCAGCTGCAGCAGCCTGCTGGCCATCTGGCTTTCCTGCTGCAGGATGCGCCGCACGATCCTGACATCCTCCCCCTCTTCCGCCTGCTCTGCGGCCACCAGCAACGTCGAGTAGGTGGCGATTTTATAGTTACAGAACACGTAGCTGCTGACGGCCACACGGATGCCCTCTTCATCCTGCAGCATGTCGCTGGCGGCCTGACCGACCGCCGACATCCGGCCTAACGACTCCTTCAGCACCGACCAGCTGCTGTCATACTGGCGCAGCAGCGTTTTCACCTGCTGCTGCTGTTCACGACTTTGCTCAAGATACTGCTCAAGGCGCGTCTGCAACGCGGGATGCTCCGTCAGGCGCAACACCGCCGCTTTCAACAAGCTTTCCGCGTGTTTTTCCATAGCATGCGCATCGCGCAGCCAGTCCAGATACACAGATTCCTTCGTCATGTTTCGCTCCAAAGTAAAGTGACACCGGCCAGGCACATCAGCCGCGTTGGATGCTCGTCACTGAGTCGGCAGCACGCTCTTACCTCATCGCTTTCAGGCTGGTTATCTGAAAAATAAGCGAAGCGCTAATTAAGTCCAGGCGAACAACTTAATTAAACGTAGCAAGCAAGCCGGGCTGTGCAAGAAAGGTTTTTAAGAAATGCGACAGCGGTTAATTGTCATAACGTCATCAATTCACATTAGCGCCGCTAAAAGAACGCTTCCCTTTATGAAAGTAAAATGTTAACAATTCCCCCCAAATGATTTGCCGGAATAAATCAGCTGAAATTGACTCATCGTTAAACAACCAACGTGCTGTAAATTATAAGTTAAGATTATTCCTGGCTTGATTATGGTAAAAACATCGCTACATTTATTTTTGCTTCATGCGGGTATGAACTGAGAGGAAAAAAATGAAGGATCCAAAGAAGAAACCTGAAGAGGAAGAAAAAGTGACGCAACGTCGTGGGGGTTCAGGCAACTTCGCAGCCGATAAGGAGCGCGCGGCTGAAGCAGGCCGCAAGGGTGGTCAGGTCAGTGGCGGTAACTTTAAGAACGATCCACAGCGTGCCATTGAAGCCGGCAGGAAGGGAGGAAAGATCAGTCGTCGTAAATAAGACTTTCCCCTCTTAATACTGATTTAACCTCGATAACCTTTGGCACCACACTCTCCTGACATTGAGTTTACGCTTCGCTTAAATGCGTGATAAACCTTGTCAGGAGAGTAATTTTCTCGCTGGAAAACAATTAATCGATCAAATCTTCAGCGATCCGGCAGCATTTACCGCTTCGCTTATAATGCCTCAATTGCATCGTTTATTTACCACGAATTTAAACTATTGCTTATTTAACTAACAAATCCGCAGCGGCCATATTTGTACAAGCCACACAGACTTGTACACTTTTATTTAAGCGGTTTTTATTACCTGCGCTGATATATACACAAGCTTACAATTAGCTAACTCCGCATTATTAAAGGGATAATTGCATCTGCGATGCACCTTACCGGGGTTAATCCGCCGCTATCCACTTGATATCCCCTCTGTTTTAGCTAAATTCTCCCTTCAGGCTCACACACGCGTCGTTTACCCTGACGCTAAGGAAACCCATGAACGCTGAACTCAATGACTGTATCGCGCTGTGCTATCGCTGCGCGACCGCCTGCGACCACTGTGCAGCGGCTTGTCTGCTGGACGCTGACGCCAGTGAGATGAGCGTCTGCATTAGCCTGAATCAGCAGTGCGCGGCGCTGTGTCGCGTAACCGCCCAACTGCTGGCTGCCCAGAGTGAACTGAGCGAGCAGCTCTGTACCATCACGTCGATGGCCTGTCAGCTGGCCGGCTGGGAGTGCCAGAAGCACCAGCATCCGCACTGTCAGACCTGTGCTGAAATTTGCCTGCAGTGCGCAGATAGCTGTATGACGGTGGGCATGGCGGAATAACGGATTGAGGTACCGGGCGGGCGGTGGCAGGTCGCCAGTGCGGCGACTGGCGACCTGGCTTAATGATCCTGCATCACCAAACCGCCATCGACATACAGCGTCTGGCCGGTGACAAATTCGCTCCACGCTGATGCCAGAAACAGCACCGGCCCGGTGATATCCGCAGCGCGCGCCAGTCGTCCGAGCGGCGTTTGCGCCGTCAACGCATGGCGGACCGCTTCTGGCGTATGCTGACTGGCATCGGTGGGATACACCAGTCCCGGCGCCACGCAGTTCACCCGAATGCCCAGCGCCCCCAGCTCAGCCGCCAGCGTCCGGCTAAAGCCCGTCAGCGCGGCTTTTGCGGTGATATAGTCGTGATAAGCCACCGCTGGCCGGGCGATCAAATCACTCACCAGATTGATGATACTGCCGCGCGCGCGGCGGCGCATCAGCGGCAAGGCCGCCTGACACACGTTGTAGCAGGCGTTCACTGCGCCATCAAACTGCGTCTGGTAAGCGGACCAGGACGTCTCCCAGAAGCGCTGGCGCTGGTCCGGATCGAAGCGATAAGGTGCGAAGGCATTGTTCACCACCACATCCAGTCGGCCGGTGGCGGCCTCGATCTGCTGCATCATATCGGCTACCTGTGCGGCACAGGTCACATCGGCGGCAATCGCCAGTGCACCCCCGCCCTGTGCTTCACAGGCCGCCACCACCTGCGCAGCGGCGTCGTGATTACGTAAATAGTTGACCACGACAAACGCGCCTTCGGCGGCAAAGGCCTGGGCAATGGCGGCGCCAATACCGCGGCTGGCGCCGGTCACCAGCACGGTGTAATTGCTGAATTTCATTGCGTTTCTCCACGCCCGCTCAGTCAAGATAGGGCGCATAGTGTTCAGCGGCGGTTTCCGCCGCCTGTTCGATTTCGCACAGGGTAACCAGATCCAGCAGGCTAAAGCGGCCATCGTGATGCCAGCCCGCCTCCGGTGAAGTCATGTTACCCAGCGCCGTGATGCGCGTGACGCCCGCCGCCCCGAGTTGCGCCGCCAGCCGAAACAGCACCTCGGGCGCGGCCGCGAGGCCAACGCTTTGCAGATACGCGCGCTGCGCGGCTACCCAGCTTACCGTCTCCTCCAGCGTATCCACGGCAATCACCTTCAGCGTGCGCCCGAGCGCGCCCGGTTGTAACGGCTCCGGCTTATCGACGTACACCACCGCCCAGGCATCGTGCTCATCACCGTACAGCGTGCGGTCACCGCTCAGCGCACGCATTTCCTCCGCGTTGCGCCACGCGGCCACAGCCTGACTTTCACCCAGCGTCAGCGTCGCGCGCGGATAGCGCTGTGCCAGCGCGGCAAGTTCATGGGCGAGGTAAGCAGCAAACTCCTGCGGCGACACCCGGCCACCGCGCTCAATAAACAGCGCCTGCGGCGAGTAACAGCCGGCCTGGTCATAGCGCATCACATCGTAAGCCACCTGACGCGCCAGCGCCGGACCGCGCCGCACGTCCAGCGCCGAGCGCGCCACCATGCCAAAGCTGATTTTGTGGCCATGCGGCAGAAAGCGCGTGGCTGGCGGCAGACGCCGCTGCATCGCCGTCAGCGCGGCTTCTCCGCCATAAGCCATCACCACGTCTGCCTCGCGGAACCACTGCTGCTCAGTGCGTTCATCACCGCCCTGCCACCATACAACGGCCAGACACTCGCCCAGCTGC
>NZ_SDFT01000101.1:0-20957 GCF_004916815.1 Pantoea sp. R102 | reverse complement strand
CAGCAGCGCCAGCGCCTGCTCGCGTGCCGCGGCTTTCGTTTGATGACGCACGCGAATCGGGCCGAACATCACGTTTTCCAGCGCGGTCAGATGCGGGAACAGGTGAAACTGCTGAAACACCATGCCGGCTTCGCGGCGGATATCACATTCATTCGCATGCGGATCGGTGATGTGCATTCCGGCGACCAGCAGCGTTCCGGATGAAATCTCTTCCAGTTTGTTGATGCAGCGTAACAGCGTTGATTTACCCGAGCCTGAAGGGCCAATAATCACCACCACCTCGCCGGACTCAATTTTTAAATTGATATTATGCAGGACCTGCGTGGCGCCGAAATTTTTCGACACTGCGTTAAATTCAACCATGCTCATAAAATATGGATCCTTTTTTCCAGCTGCTTGAGTAAAAAGCTCAGGCATAACGTCACCAGCAGATAAATCATGGCTACCGCCGTCCACACTTCCAGCGCACGGAAATTACCCGCAATGATCTCCTGCCCCTGACGCGTCAGTTCTGCCACGCCAATCACAATAAACAGTGAGGTATCTTTAATACTGATAATCCACTGGTTACCTAAAGCCGGAATCATGCGGCGTAACGCTAAAGGCATAATGACATACCACAGCGTACTGCGCTGCGATAAGCCCATCGCCAGACTCGCTTCTTTAAAGCCTTTATTGATTGAGAGGATCGCGCCCCGGGTAATTTCAGCAATGTAGGCACCGGAGTTAATCACAATGGTCACGATCGCGGCGGTGACGGGATCAATTCTTATCGGCAACACCATCGGTAGTGCAAAATAGATAAACATTACCTGCACCATGATGGGCGTACCGCGAATAAGTTCGACAAAAATAAGTGACAGCGTTTTGGCGATTTTTCCGCCCAGAGCACGGCAGGTTCCCGCCAGTAAGCCAATAATAAAACCGCCCAGCAGACCTGACAGCGAAATAATCAAGGTCAGCTGCAGCCCCTGCAGCAGTAGCGGCAGAGATTCCCAAATATATTTACTGTCAAAATTCATAATTTAACCTGTAAACGCTAAATAAGGCCGGAGGGCTCCGGCCTGGCAGGATTATTTCGGCTGCTTAGCAAACCATTTCACGTAGATTTTGCTGTAAGTCCCATCCGCGCGCAGGGCCTGCAGCGCGGCGTTGATCTTAGGTGTCAGGCTGCTGTTTTTCTGCATGGCAAAGCCATACTGCTGCGGCAGAATCGTGTCGTTTTCACCGCTGGCTTTGACTTTGCCATCGCCCGCCGTTTTCACGTAGTACAGCACATTGGGCGAGTCATGGACCACCGCATCAAGGTTGCCGGCCTGCAAATCCAGATAGGCGTTGTCGATATTAGGAAACTCAACATAATTTGCCTTGTATTTACTTTTCATAAAGCTGGCTGCGGCCGTGCCCTGTTTCAGACCCACTTTCTTGCCGGTTAAATCGCTGAATTTCTTAATGCTGTTATCATCGCTTTTGACAGCCATTAATAAGTCGGCATCATAATAACCGTTGCTGAAATCCACCACCTGCTTACGCGCATCGGTAATGGTAATGCCTGCCATCGCGACATCCAGATTCCGCGATTGCAGCCCCGGAATCAGGCCACCAAAGTCCATTGGGTGTAATTCATAGCTGATATGCATTTTCTTCGCGATGGCATCCCATAAATCAATGTCAAAGCCGACGTATTTATCACCTTGCTTAAATTCAAAAGGAACAAAAGCCGTATCAACCCCGACGGTTAATTTCTCCTGCGCCGCAGCGGTAAAACTGGCGGAACAGGCCACCAATGCCAGTGTAACTTTTAATTTATTTAAAAATGCAGACATAATAACCCTCAGCGTCAGTAATGTAGCGTGCAATGATTGTCATCCAGCGAAATAACCCGGCGGACATGGTCAAAGAAGGTGGTTAATATAATGGGCGTATCAGGTACGCCCGGAGTAATGCGACAACTTATGCAGGAAGCAAGTGATCCTGCGTAAAGGGTACCGGCGTCTGTGCGCCGTTCATGATCATCGAGAGAAAACTGTAATAGCCGTTAATGCCTATCAAATCCACCACGCCCTTCTCGCCCCATAATTCGATGGCTTGCTGCCAGGTGGCATCACTGATTTTCTGTTGCTGATGTAACTGCTGGCAAAACTGATAAATCACCCACTCATCAGGCTGCAAATCCGCGGGCTGACGTTTTTCATTGATGGCCTGCACTGCTGCAGCAGAAATCCCCTTTTCGCGCGCTATCGGCGCATGGATTGCCCACTCTACCGGCTGTGACCAGTGCCTTGCCGTCATTAAAATCGCCAGTTCCGATAACCGCTGGCCCAGCGCACTGCGATAGCGCAGATATTCCCCCATACGCTGTGCATGTGCCATTAACTCTGGGCTGCGCAGCAGCGGCTCAAACGGAGGTAGCAGCGCACCGCGCGGCCCGTTGATAATCTCTTCCGCGAGCGGACGTTGCTGCTCATCCCAGTCCTGCTCCGCCAGCGGCGGTAATCGGTTAATCATAATTTGCCGGTCTCTTCACGTATCACGGTGTTCAGCGTATCCACGACAAAATCCAGTTGTTGCGGGGTGACGATAAACGGTGGGGCAATTAAAATATGGTCGCCATATTGCCCGTCCAGCGTGCCGCCCATCGGATAGACCAGCAAACCGCGCGCCATACAGTTGGCCTTGATGGCTGCGTGAAGTTTCATCGCCGGATCGAACGGGGTTTTTGTGGCTTTATCACGCACCAGCTCCACACCGGCAAACAAGCCGCGGCCGCGCGTATCACCCACGTGCGGTAACTCCCCCAGCACGTCGTGAAGCGCCTTGTGCAGATAAGCGCCCTGCTGCTGAACCGCCTCCAGCAGATGGTCGCGCTCAATCACCTGCTGTACTGCTAACGCCGCCGCAGCGGCTGTCGCATGACAAATATAAGTGTGTCCATGCTGGAACAGACCGCTGCCAGCCTGCAGCGCAGACACGATCTTCTCACTGGCCAGCACCGCGCCGATGGGTTGATAACCGCCACCCAGTCCTTTGGCGATGGTAACCAAATCAGGTACCACGCCATCCTGTTCGAACGCGTGCAGTGTTCCGGTACGCCCCATTCCGCACATCACCTCATCGGCGATAAACAAAATGCCGTACTTGTCGCACAGGCGACGTACACCCTGCAGATAGCCCGGCGTCGGCGGCGTGGCACCGCTGGTCGCACCGACCACCGTCTCCGCGCAGAAGCCAATAATCGTTTCCGGGCCCGCATCGACAATCGCCTGCTCCAGCTCGCTCAACAGCCGCTGGGTATACTGCTGCTGGGTTTCATCGGCACGGCGATCGCGATACTCATTGCAGGCGGAAACGCGAATCACGTCGATTAACAGGGGTGCGAACTGACGCCGGCGCCATTCATTGCCACCCACCGCCAGCGCGCCCAGCGTATTACCGTGGTAGCTCTGTTTGCGGGCGATGAAACGGGTGCGCGCAGGCTGTCCGATCTCAACAAAGTATTGCCGGGCCAGTTTCAGCGCGGTTTCCACTGCCTCAGAACCGCCCGATACGAAATAGGCATAGTTAAGATCGCCCGGTGCGGTGCGCGTTAACTGTTCGGCGAGCTGTTCAACGGTATCGCTGGTAAAGAAACTGGTATGCGCATATGCCAGTTGATCGATTTGACGATGCATGGCTGCGAGGACGTCAGGATGGGCGTGGCCCAGGCAGGAAACGGCGGCACCACCGCAGGCATCAAGATACTGTTTTCCCTGTGCATCAAAAATGTAGGCCCCGTGTGCGCCCGTGGCCACGGCGGGCACGCTGCGCAGACTGCGGTGAATGATACGGCTCATGCTGGTCCTGCTCCTGAATACGCTTCGTTGTTGAAACGTATCTTGCAGGATCCATTTGAATCACGTCAACGCAATAATGATTCAATCGCATTCAAAATTCTTATGACAGATACAAATGAATCATCTGTCAGGATTTGCCGGCATGCACGTAAGCGCCGGAATCGATTAAATAGCGTTCGGCGTTTTCAATTTTACTGACCGCATCACGCCCATGACGGGCCACCAGCATCGCCAGCAGGCACTCTGCCAGGCCCATGCCAGAGACGACAGACGGGAAGAACGATGGGCTATCCAGTGAAAACCGCAGCGAGCAATCAGCGGCCTGCGCCAGCGGCGAGACCGGTGAATCGGTGATGGCGATGATCTTTGCGCCCGCCTGCTGTGCTGCGCGCAGTACATCAAGTGATTCGCGTGAATAAGGGGCAAAGCTGGTAAGTAACAGGCAATCCGCGGCGGTCAGTTCACGCGTGAAAACTTCGATGTTGCTCGCCAGACCATCCACCAGTGACACCTGACGATTGAACAACCGATACACATAAAATAATGACCAGGCGATCGGAAAGCTGGCGCGGAAGCCGCAGATGTAAACATTGTCAGCCGCATCGAGTAAGGTCACGGCCTGTTCCATTGCCTGGCGGTTTTCCTCCTGCGTAAAGGCCAGGTTGGTCTGGTGGGCCTGAAACATCGCATCATACAGCTGCGGCTGCGTGCAGGCAGCCACCAGCTTTTCCGCTTTCGAGACATAGGTATCATTGCGCAGGCCGATGTCATCAATAAATGCGTCTTTGAGTTCACTCCAGCCGTTATAGCCCAGCCGTTTCGCCAGGCGCAGCAGCGTTGCCGGTTTCACCCCGGCCTGCTGCGCAAAGGTGCGCATGGATTGCACCACCAGTTGATTGGCATTCTGCAGTGAGAATTCGGCAGCCCGCTGTAGTTCTGGCGATAATTCACTGAACTCGCGGACGATAGTTTCCTTTAGATTCATGGCAACGATTCACTGGCTTTGACGTTCAGGTATCTAAACACATTTGAGATCAAGACTCTAGGCGCGGATATCACACCGGAGTGACGGCCTGAAGCAGGGCGCGATGCGTCGCGCCGCGACAACCAGGCTGCTCATGGTGGTTTACTTAACTGAGCGGCCTGTTGCTATGGAGGGCGAACCTGAGGTTAAAAATTTACTTTATTGACGACTCAACACCAGTTTCAGTCCGGCAATGGCAAAACAGCAGGCTAATAGCGCATCTAATCCCCGGCGGATACGACGGTAAAACGCGTTCATTGCTGCGGTGGAAAATATCAGCGCATAGCCGCAAAATACCGCGACGCAAATTGCCGCACAGCCGAGAATAATCAGCGGTAAGGTCGAGGCTGCAGCGTCCGGTTTGAGCGCGACGGACATGATCGCGACCCAGGTTAAAATGGCTTTCGGATTACCGACGTGCATCAAAATTCCCTGACGAAATAACGCGCCATACGCAACACGGTGATCGCTGATAACGGTTTTATCGGCAGCAGTGCGGGTTAACGCAGATTTACCGGCTTTGTATGACAGCCACAACAGATATAACCCGCCGCCGATTTTCAACACCAGCAGCAATTGGGCAAACGTCGCCAGCACGGTTAATACCCCGCAGGCCGCCAGCAGCGCCCACAGCATTGAGCCGCCAATTACCCCGCCCGCAAGCGCTAAGGCGGCACCGCGCCCTTTATTCATCGCCGTTCCCATAATCGCCATATTACTCGGACCAGGGCTGGCCGTTGCCACAAAATAAGTGGTGTAAATCAGCATTAATTCGTGTGAAAGCGCCATGATATCCTCTGCAGGTGAAATGTCCTGAACCTGTTATATCGGCTTGCTCAGAAATTTACTATGTCTTGTTGATATGAAGAAATGCCGGACGCTGTTCTATTCTGTGGACTGCTGCATGAGCCAGGCTCTTACTTTTACCACGGCAGAACGCAGCAGCGCTTCGTGGGGCGTAATAAGCCAGTACGCGTGTCCGGTATTCAGCGTATTTGGAAACGGTGCCACCACTTCACCGGATGCCAGGTTTGCCTGAACAAATCGCCTGCGCATCAGCGCTACGCCCATGCCGGCAAGCATCGCCAGCCACGCCCCGCTGCCATCGCTATACAAGGGCCCTTTACCGGAATCAATATGCCCGACGCCGGCTTCAGCGAGCCAGCGCTGCCAGTCTTCCCGGTGCATATCATGCAGTAACGTGACGCGACCGAGTGCGGCAAGTGCCGGCGGTTCCCCCAGCTGCTGCGCCACAGCAGGAATGCAGACTGCAAGGTAGTCGTCGTCGATCAACTTCTCACTCACGCAACCCTCACAGAAACCGTTGCCATGCCGTACGGCCAGGTCGATACCATCCGTGGCGAAAGACTGGATGCGGGAAGTGGCACTGATGCGCAGGTCGATATCCGGACAGGCACGTTCAAAATCAGCCAGTCGCGGCAGTAACCAGTGGGTCGCAAATCCGGTGGTGCAGGCCAGCGTAATGGTATTTTTTTGTGTCTCCTGCACCAGCGTTTCGGTAGCTTCACGCATCAGGCTGAAAGCCGAAGCAATCGAGTAGTAATAGCCCTGACCGGATGCCGTCAGCGCCAGCTTGCGTCCATTTCGCTGAAACAGTGGCAGGCCCAGCTGCCGTTCCAGTTCCCTGATGTGCAGGCTGATCGCGCCGGGCGTGACGTGCAACTCCTGGCCTGCAAGGGTCATGCTGAGGTGCCGGGCAACGGATTCGAACGCTTTCAGGGCGTTAAGAGAAGGCAGGCTGTTTCGCATTGTTTAGTTTTCCTAAAAAACAGGCGGAAATTAAATCGTTTTAATTTCCTCTCCGTCAACGTTATTAATAGGCATATAGCACGCGTTGCCGTGTCGTTTTTATTCCAAAACTGTTGAGTTATATTGAAATTTTAAGAGAAAGTACCGTTTCACGCACCACGCCTCCACACGGAAAAATGAGCAGCGACCAGGCCCTTTATGGCGATTAACCTTTACCAGGCTTGAGTTTTTGTCGTGTCAGGGAGGCAATATATGGAGACAGGATGCAGATGAAGGATATCGATGTTGGATTTACCCACGTTGCGTTTATGGTGAGGGATCTGGAGAAGAGCATGGATTTCTACCGCCGCTATGCAGGAATGAAGGTGATACACACCCGTGAACCTGACGTCCCGGCTGCCCGCAAGGTGGCATGGCTGAGCGATCATACCCGCCCTTTCGCACTGGTTCTGGTGCAGGCGGATGACGTGTCAGATACGCCACTGGGTAAATTTGGACACTTAGGCATTGCCTGTGCGTCACGCGAAGAGATCGATCGTAAAACAGCGATGGCCGTCGCCGAAGGCGTGTTACGCAAAGCCCCCGAAGAGGCTGGCGAACCGGTGGGATATTACGTATTTTTTGCCGATCCTGATGGCAATACGCTGGAGCTGTCTTTCGGGCAGCGCGTCGGGCTTGAAGCGATACGCACCGCTCCCGGTTTACTTTAACTCGCCTGCCCGCAGGCAGCGGAGAACATATGGCACTGACGTTGCCGATTTATACTCAACGCCTGGTGTTGCGCAAGCTGACAGTGGCTGATTTGCCGCATCTGTCGCGCTATCGCAATCTGCCAGACGTTGCTCGTTATCAAAGCTGGGAAGAATTTACCTGGCATGACGCTGAGAAATTATATGCGCAGCAGGATGCGCTGCCGTTCAACAGCAATAACACCTGGTTTCAGCTTGCCGTAGCACACCAGGAAGACGACCGGCTGATAGGGGACATCGGAATTCATTTTTTTGATGAAGGAAGACACGCTGAACTCGGCATGACATTTGATGCCGGATATCAGAAACAGGGTTTTGCGCTTGAAGCAATGAGTGCCATCGTTACCCTGCTTTTCACGCAGTTTGCAAAACACCGGCTTACAGCCGTAGTAGACACACGTAATATTCGCGCCATAAACCTGCTGGAAAAGCTGAATTTTCGCCGTGAAGCGCACTTCCGGCAGAATATTTTTTTCAAAGGGATGTGGGGCGATGAGTATCTTTATGCGCGGCTGGCCAGCGATTAGCGCAGGCATTGCGTTAAGCCATCGCGTAGGCATGTTAAGGAGGCGTTGTGACAATTAGCGAAGTAAGCAAGGAAGAGTATCACTTACTGATTCAGGTCTGGGAGGATGCGGTCAGGGCAACGCATCATTTCCTGAATGAACAGGATATCCTGCGGCTCAGACAGCTTATTCTGGAAAATTATTTTGATGCTGTTGTTTTAAGAAAAGTGAGCGATGAAAACCATGACATTGTCGGGTTCATCGGCGTGCAGGATGAGAATATCGAGATGCTTTTCGTCTCGCCCGCTCATCACAAAAAAGGGGTCGGTGCACGGTTAGTCCGTTACGCTATTCGTCATCTTTCAGCGAAAAAAGTGGACGTTAACGAACAAAATACCGCTGCGCTCGGGTTTTATCAGCATCTGGGCTTTCAGGTGACTGGACGGTCTTCCGTTGATGGTGAGGGAAAACCGTTTCCCCTCCTCCATCTGAAGCTGATGCAATAATCCGGCACAGGTATCAGGAGAAAAAATGAACGGAAGTTGTCTCTGTAAACGTGTGCGCTACGAATGCGATCGCCTGGCGGGCAGCATTACGCATTGCTGCTGTCATACCTGCAGGAAAGCGCACGCCGCCGCTTATACCTCCACAGCGCGCGTGCGGCGAGAGGATTTCAGGTGGACCCAGGGAGAAGAATTTCTGACGGCATTTAACTCTTCCCCGGATAAGTTGCGTTATTTCTGTTCAGTCTGCGGATCTCATCTGCTGGCTGAAAGACCTCATCAGAGCCACGTGATTCTGCGTGTGGCCACGCTGGACGACGATCCCGCTCAGACGCCGGTTTCCTATATCTGGTGCTCGCACACCGTGCCGTGGCTAACAGAACGCGACGATGTGCCTCATTATGAGCAGGATAAAGAAACATGATGACTGGTCAAAACGCCGCGGGCGAAACGGTGCACCATCAGTGCCGGTGGATCATTCACCGGAGGAACCTGCTGGCTGCCGAACCACAGCGGGTTCGCCGGGCAAATTGAGCCACAAATATAAGCCGGAACCCCTGCAAACATGCCTGCTGCGGGCCGGTGCACATGCCCGGCTGCAATAGCCAGTATTCTGGCCCGGTTGCGTCTGAGGATCGACTCAAGCTTATCAAGCCCGCGACACATTGATTCATCCAGCGTCGGAATGCCCGATGCGATAACAGGATGATGCAGAAAAAGCAGCGCTGGCAGTGCATGTGCATCGCTGAGCTGCTGCTCCAGCCATTCCAGATGCCCCTCGATGCTGCCAAAATTCTCTTTATTCACCGTCGAATCCAGCCCCAGCAAGCGCAGAGCACCGGTATCGTGAACAAAATGCAGCGCGTCTGCCGGCGTATTCTTCACCCGGTGATTTTCATGCCATGTCGTTTGCATGAGTCGTCGATCATCGGCGTTACCCGGCAAAACCAGTGCAGGATAGTGCTGCTGACGCAGTAGCCCGGCTAGCTGCACGTAACCCTGCGGCCACTCGCCATCAACAAGATCGCCTGTTAACACCAGCACATCCGGTTGCACATGCGTGAGCCACGCCAGCGCGCGCGCCAGGCGCTGCAGGTGATCATTATCCGCTGCTGCATGAATGTCTGAAATCTGAGCAATTAACATAATGTCTCCGGAAATAAACAAGCAAGCCATCAGGATCTCTAGGCAGCATAGCGCCCGTCCCTTCACGCGACGCGGGCTGCGCGCCGCATTAAAATTCAGTATTATAGCGGTTCCTGCCGCTGACCCGAGTGAGTGCCCTGCCCGCTATGACTGACCACAATGCGCTGTTGGCGCGGTTGACCACCACGCTGGCGACAGAGAGTCGCACGCCGCTGTACAAACGCTTTGCCAGTGCGATTAAAGAGGCGGTGCGCGATGGTACGCTGGTGCACGAAGAGATCCTGCCGGGCGAGCGCGAGTTCAGCCAGTCGCTGAACATTTCGCGCATCACCGTGCGTAAAGCCATGGACGAGCTGGAAAAAGAGGGCGTCGTGCTCCGTTCCCGCGGCTACGGCACGCAGATTTGCAGCCAGTTTGAATATTCACTCAAAGAACCAAAAGGATTGTCGCAGCAGGCGGTGCTGCGCGGTAAAACGCCGGACACCGTGTGGATCAACAAAAGCAAAATTGCCTGTAGCGCAGAGATCGCCGAAAAGCTGGGGCTGAGCACGGGCAGCGATGTCTATCTGCTGAAACGTATTCGCTATGTTGACCGCCAGGCGGTCTCGGTTGAAGAGTCGTGGGTGCCGGCGCGTTACATCGCCGATGCCGATGAGATTGGTATTTCGTTGTATGACTATTTTCATCGCCAGCAGATCCTGCCGGTGAAATCCCAGAGCCGGGTCAGCGCGCGTATGCCGGACGAAGCCCTGCAGCAGCAAATTGCCCTGCCCGCCAATGTGCCGGTGCTGGTGATTAAGCAGCTGGCACTCGACGCACAGGGCAATCCGCTGGAGTACAGCATCAGCTACTGCCGCAGCGATATGTACGTGTTTATTGCTGAGTAAGGCGTTGCTGCCAGTAAGCGCGCAGGGTGGCGCGATCGGGCGCACAGTCGCCACCGCGCCGGGAAACCACATACGACGCCACTGCGTTGCCCAGCGCAACGCTCTCCGCCAGTGACCAGCCGGACGCTAATCCCGCCAGTAATCCGCCAGCATGGCTGTCGCCCGCGCCGATAGTATCGACCACCGTTGTCGCCAGTGCGGGCACCCAGCCCTGCGCCTCAGCGTCGATGTATCCGGCACCTTCGCTGTCCAGCCTTAACACCATTGCGCCGCCAAACTGCTGCTGCCAGCGCGCCATCAGCTGATGGGCGTCGAAAGGTTCGGATGCGCGCAGACGCTCATGCCACAGCAGCTCCGCTTCCTGCCTGTTCACTGTAATCAGTGACTGCAGCGCCATGATGCGCGCAAACTGCGCCTCGCCGATGTCCGCCAGCCGCGGGCCAAAATCCACCAGCAGCTGATACGGCTGTGCCTGCTGCTCCAGCCAGTCGATCAGCACTTCGCCGCTTTTGCTGGTGAGCTGATAACCGGAGAGATAGATCCAGCGCTGCGCCGGCTGCGGCAATGTGCGCAACAGCGCGGCGTCCCACTGGTTTTCCACGCCACTAACGGAAAGAAAGGTGCGCTCGCCATCCGGCTCGACCAGCGCCAGACACCAGCCATTATCACCGTGCGCATTTTCCAGTACGCTCTGCACACCGTATTCCGCCAGCTTTTGTCGCACGATACTGGCCCAGATACCGTTCCCCAGCGGCAGCGCGTTGATAGAAGGAATGCCGAGACGATGCAGCGCAATGGCGACGTTAAGCGCACAGCCGCCAACGTTCACGCCCTGCTGATGCAGTTCGATGTCGCTGCCGCGATACGGCAACGTCCAGGCATCGGCAATCACATCCACTACCGCCGCCCCCACCACGCACACCGGCAACCGGCCCGCCAGCCGTGACAGATCGTCAGGCGTCAGCATAGGCGGCCTCGCGCTGCTGGCGGAAACGGACAAACGCACGGCTGTAATGGGTGAAATCCAGCGCGTTAGCGGCATCCAGCTCCGCTTTTAGCTGCGCATCGATCGCGTCGATACCGTGCAGCGCGCCGCAAATGGCAACCGCCATCGCGCCGATGGTATCCGTATCGCCGCCCAGATTGGCGCACAGAATGGCGCAGCGGTTGGGATCGGTGACTGCCAGTTCGACCATGGCAATCGCCGCCGGTACCGATTCAATGGTGCTAGTGCCGGTACCGACCAGATCGTAGATCTGCTGCATGGTCGATTCGGTGCCCCTGCCCTGCGCGACCACCTGCAACGCCAGTTCGATGCGGGCCGCCATCGCCGCACTGAAAGTGGTGACGCGCCGCTCCTGCGCCGCACGGGCAATCGCCGGCAGTTCGTCACGAATCGTTGCCCAGTCGCTACCGTCAATCGCGCGGGAGATTGCCCAGGCGATCGCGGTGGCACCGGCAATCGCCACGTCGGATTTGTGCGTCGGGCTGGAGGCCAGCGCGACAGCGTCAATAAAAGCCGGCAGGTCACGTGCTGGTAGCAGACAGCCCAGCGGTGACACGCGCATCGCCGCGCCGTTGGTCAGGCCGTTATTTTCCAGCTGCGCCACCGGCGTACCGTTTTTCAGCGCGTTAAGCGCGATTTTGGAGGTGGGTCCGAGCACATTTTTGTTAAAGGCATCAAACGCTTCCGCCCAGCGCAGAATATTGACGCCGATGGTTTCCGCATCAATTTCGCCGTCGTGGCTGATAATGGCATCGGCCAGCGCCAGCGCCATTGAGGTGTCATCAGTAAAAGCCGCCCGGCCAAAGTAGCAGGCGGCATTGTTTTCTGCCGGGCCGGGCAGGAAGCGATCGATCCAGCCGAAGTGCTGTTTCACGCGGCTGCGCGGCCACAGTTCCGATGGCATGCCCATCGCATCGCCCAATGCCTGGCCGTAAAATGCGCCCAAAATCCGTTTTTCCTGGTGTGTCATCGTCATGGTTACATCTCTTATTTATGGCTGTCAGCGGTTGCTGAGTTTTCAAAAGCGGTTAATTCATCACTGCGTTTTTTGCCGTCGCGGAACAGGACGATAAAGGCGATGGTGATGATGACAATCATCACGCTGCCAAACATCCACATCCCCGCCCAGTTGAAGGTCTGACCGTTGCGCGGCTGGTCATACGCGAACATCTCCTGCATCAGATAGCCGCCGAGGCGGTAACCCAGCAGGCTGCCGATGCCCTGACAGGCCAGGGTGATCAGGCCCTGCGCAGCGTTACGCATCGCCACCGGCGCTTTCTTATCCACATAAATGTAGGCGGTGATGAAGTAGAAGTCGTAGCTGACGCCGTGCAGCAGAATGCCCATAAACAGCAGGCCGAAGGTCAGCAGGTTTTGATCGCCGCCGAACACAAAGAACACGTAGCGCAGCGCGGCGGTGACCAGGCCGAGCAGCAGCACTTTGCCGATGCCGAAGCGTTTAATGAAGAACGGCAGCGCCAGCAGGAAGAAGATTTCTGATACCTGGCCGAGCGTCATCCAGCCGGTGGCGTGTGGCAGACCGACTTCGGTCAGATATCCCTCAGCGAAGATGTAGTAGAACGCCAGCGGCATACTGAACAGAAATGAACAGACAAAGAACACCAGGAAGCTGCGATCTTTCAGCAGATGCAGTGCGTCGAGGCCGAGCGCCACGCGCAGGCTGAACTTGCCGGTGCTTTTGGGTTCGGTGGCTGGCAGGGTCAGGGCGAACAGGCCAAGCAGCAGCGAACTGGCCGCGGTGATCAGCAACGGTACGTTGCTGGCAGAGATATCGCCAAAGCCAAGCAGCGGCGGCAGGAAACCGCAGGCGATGCCGGAGGCGATCCAGCCGATAGTGCCCATCACGCGGATGCGCGGATAGTCGCGCTCCACGTCACCGACGTGGGAAAACGCAATACTGTTGGTCAGCGCAATGGTCGGCATGTACGTGAGCGCATACAGCAGCAGCAGCGGAAAGAAGCTGCTGAAGTGCGTCTGCTGTGCGGCAAAGAACATCAGGATCGCGCCGGCGATGGTCAGCAGCGATAACACTTTCTGTGCCTGGAAGAAACGGTCAGCCAGCGAGCCGACCAGAATCGGTGACAGGATGGCAGCGATGGAGGTACAGGCGTAGCACCAGGCGATCTCAACCGGCGAAAAGCCGTTTTTGCTGAGAAACGCCCACAGCGGCACGAACCATGCCCCCCAGATAAACCACTCTAAGAACATCATGAACGACAGCTTTGGAATTGTAGTTTTCATCGAAATAGACTCCCCGGTGTTGGTAGAACCAATCTAGCACCAGAATAGATACCTTTATAATACCTTTAGCTGATAGTTTGAGCTATCCCACAAGATTTTTACCTTATGGATAACCGATAAGCGAGGAGGATTGGGTGCGGGTGGGCGTGACGGTCTGGCGGGGTGTGGAGCTGCATTCTGCGGCTGTGAGGCGGTCGCCATGAATGGCGACCCTACGGCGATAATTACAACAAATTCGCACTGTTTTGTAGGGTGCGCATTGATGCGCGCCTGGTTATGCAGATTATGCAACCAGGTCGCCATGAATGGCGACCCTACGGCGATAATTACAACGAATTCGCACTGTTTTGTAGGGTGCGCATTGATGCGCACCAGGGAATAACAAGTGCTTTAACGCGCAGGTATCTTCTACCGATTCACCAGCTTCGCTGGCAGCGCGACCACCAACAGCGAACTGAGCAGCAGACACACGGCGAAGAACCACAGCGCGCCGTTGCTGCTGCCGGTGAGGTCCAGCGCCACACCCATCACCGAATTACTCACCAGTCCGGCGATATTGGCGATCGAACAGGCCAGAGCAAAACCCGCTGCCGCTGCCGTGCCTTTCAGGAACGTAGCGGGCAGACTGAAAAACACCGGCACCGCCCCGATAATCATCGCCTGTGCAATTGAGAACAGCAGCACGGTCATCGCCACGTTGTGAGCAAAGAAGGTGCTGGTGCCCATCGCCGCCGCGCCAATAATAAACGGAACAATGATGTGCCAGCGGCGTTCACGCAGGCGGTCTGAGCTGGCACCGATCGCCAGCATGCCAATCAACGCCGCCAGACTGGGGATCGCCGTCAGATAGCCAATGGTGGTGATATCGGTGGTGCCGGCATTCTTAATAAAGGTCGGCATCCAGAAACCCATGGCGTAAGCGCTGAGCAGAATCGAGAAGTCGATGCCGCCGAGCATCACTACGCGAATATTCAGCAAACCATCGCGCAGGCTGTGTTTCAGCCCTTTGGCGTCACCTTCATCGCGCGCCAGTTCGCGCAGCACCGCCTGCTTCTCACTGCTGCTGAGCCAGTTGGCGCTCTCGACGCTGTTCGGCAGCAGCCAGAACGTCAGCACACCCAGTAATACGCTGGGCAGGCCTTCCAGCAGAAACAGCCACTGCCAGCCGCGCATGCCGTAAACCTCATGAAAATGCCCCATGATCCAGCCGGAAAGCGGTCCGCCAATCAGGCTGGAGAGCGGCAGGCCAATCATAAACAGCGCAATGATGCGGCTGCGGCGCCACGAGGGAAACCATTTGGTGAGATAGAACAGCACGCCAGGCAGAAAACCGGCTTCGGCCGCGCCGAGGAAAAAGCGGATGATGTAGAACTGGGTCGGCGTTTGCACCAGCAGCGTGGCGGTTGAGAGCAGGCCCCAGGTAATCATAATGCGCGCGATCCAAATCTTCGCGCCGACCCGCTGCAGGATCAGGTTGCTCGGCACTTCAAACAGGATATAGCCGACAAAAAACAGCCCGGCACCCAGACCAAACGCGGTCTCGCTCAGCGCCAGATCGCTCGCCATCTGTAGCTTGGCCAGGCCGATATTGATGCGATCAAGGTAGGCCGCGAGATAACACAGGCAGAGAAACGGAATCAGCTTCCAGGTGATTTTGCGATAAATCGAAGCGGTGTCTTCGGCTGCCAGCGCAGCAGGACGGGTTGAAACGTCAGTCATGGTGTTCTCCGGGCGCAATAACCCCGTCGTCGGGGAGATGTTGTTATGCGTCTCAGCCGCAGCCGAAACGGACTGTTTGTGCGCACTCCGTGCAGGTGAAACGCGCCCTTAACGGGCGCTGAACTTCCCGAGATACTCCAGCGCCGCGGCTTTACTTACCACGTCGCCATATTTACTGTCGATATCAAACAAATTGGCTTGATGCGGCGCATCATGGCGATCGCCCACGCATTCACGCACCACCATGGCGCGAAAACCGTATTGCAACGCATCCACTGCGCTGGCGCGGATGCAGCCGCTGGTGGAGCAGCCGGCGATCAGCAGCGTATCAATGCCCTGCGCCACCAGCATCGATGCCAGAGACGTGCCAAAAAACGCGCTGGCATACTGTTTGGTGATCACCACTTCTGCGGCAAGCGGCTGCACCGCCGGACAAAACGCGGCCAGCGGATTGCCCTCCACCATGTCACGCATCACCGGGGCTTTCTGCACCCAGATACCGCCGTCCTGCTGATGCTGCGGATGGTAGCGAATCTGCGTATGGATCACCGGAATCGCGCACTGGCGCGCCGCCGCCAGCAGGCCCTGTGTGGCGGCCACCGCCTCTACCACGCCCGGGGCAAATAGCGCGGCGCCCGGCGTGGTGTAGCCCTGCAGAAAGTCGATCATCAGCAGCGCCGGACGCTGACCAAAACCGATGCGGTTGCCCCAGACACCGGCGTAGTTATCACTGACACTCTGGCTCATGGTTTCTCCTTACCACGCACCGGACAGCAGTGCGCCCGCGCCCGGCACCACCGGCTCCAGCTCCAGCGCCTTCAGCAGAGCGTACGTAGTGGCAATGGCGGCCGTAATTACCGGCTTGCCGGTCTGCGCCTCTACTTTTGCCACCGCCGGCAGCGATGGCATCTGCACGCAGGCCGACAGCACCACCACATCAACATCCGTCAGCGTCATGTCCGCCACGATCCCAGGTAAATTGGCCGGGTCGTGGCGGGCGACGGCGAGGTTATCGGCAATTTCCAGCGCGCGCCACTGCTTTACCTCAATCCCTTCGCGCTGGATGTAATCCACCACCAGCTCGGTCAGCGGCTTCATGTAGGGGGCCACCAGCGCGATCTTCTTCGCGCCCATAATATGCAGCGCATCGACCAGCGCGCCGGCACTGGTGATCACCGGTGCCAGCGCCTCGTTGTCACGCGTGACCTGCGTCAGACGCTGCTGAGACTGGCGATGATAGCCCGGGCCCATCGCCATGATCGCCACCAGACAGGCATAGCCGAGCACGTCAACGCGCGCGTCGGACAGCTCCAGCGCACAGCGGTCGGACTCTTTATCCATCGCCGCCAGCTCATCTTTATTGACATGTTTCATGCGCATACGGCTGGAGTGGAAGGTAAACCGCTCCGGGCGAATCAGCTGGCGCGCCTGCAGCATGGCGGGAATTTCGGTTTCCATGGTGATGTTGGAACTCGGCACAATCTGGCCGATACGATACGAACGCGTCATGGCTGCGTCTCCGGAGTCAGTGAGGGGCCAAGGAAGGTGCCAAAGGCATTGAAGAAACCGTGAAAATCATCCCACGGGATCATGTGACCAGCGCCGGCTACCCGGCTGATCTCAATGGTCGGGAGCAGCTCGCGGATTTCGGCTTCATCTTCCGCCTGAATGACGCCGCCCTTGCCTGCCACCATCAGCAGGGTTTTTGCCGGCAGCTGAGGGAAATATTGATGGATATCGAGCTGGTGAAAATCGTCATAGGCGCGACGGATGGCTGGCGTATAACAGGTGTGCAGCCACTCGGCGCGCAGCTGACGCTGGTCATCGCTCCAGGCCGGGCAGTATTGCTTCATGGCTTCAGCATCCATGCCACGCTGCGCGTCGCGAATGGAATCTTCATACCACGGCCACTGCCCCGGGTAGAGACGCCGGCCCGGACCGGAAACCGGCGGATCGATCAGCGACAGCGACAGCACGCCGGCTGGCTGTTTCACCGCCGCACGCATGATGAAGCGCGCGCCCATCGAATGGCCAACCAGGTGATAGCGCGTCAGCCCCAGCGCATCCGCGAAGGCGTTGATGTCATCGGCGCAGCTCTCCATGCCGTAATCCAGCCCTTCACCGCTGCTGGAGAGCCCGCGACCGCGCACGTCCAGTACCCAGGTATCAAAATGCTGCGCAAAAACTTCCGCCACAAAACCCCAGGTGATTGCCGGGCTGGTGATACCCGGTACGAGGATCAGCGCGGGCCCGCTGCCGCCGTAGCGCAGATAGTGCTGGCGAATGCCGTTGGCCTGTACCTGCCCGCCGTGCATAAAACGGCTCATGAGGTCACCTCGCTTTTCAGCGGCGCGGCAAACACGTCGTAGCCGTACACCCAGGCCGGATCTTCCTGGGTGCGCAGGAAAGTATTGGCGTTAGAGACGGCCTGCACGCGCGACGCGCGTTCTTTGCGGTTGGCTTCATACAGGCGGAACGCAGTGCGGTAATCATCAAGACCGGTTTCCGTCAGGCAGCGCGACAGCATGGCGGCATCTTCGATGGCCATCGCAGCGCCCTGCGCCATGTGCGGTTTCATCGGATGGCAGGCATCACCCAGCAGCACAATGCGCCCTTCGCTCCATACCGGCAATGGCTGGCGGTTGAGCAGCGGCCATTTGGTGACCGATTCGCTGCACTCGATCAGCGCCTGTACCACCGGATGGTAGTGACCAAACGTTTCCAGCATCTCCTGCTGACTACTTTCAACGAAGCTGCCTTTGATATCCCACGCCGGGTGCGGCACACCGGAGACGTAATAATATTCGTCGCGCGCTTTGGTGGTGTAATAGACCATCAGATGACGATCTTCAGACCACCACTTGACGCAATCTTCAAAGCTGAGGTTGTATTTGCGCAGTTGTTCGCCACGGATTAGCGCACGGTGCGCCACCCAGCCGCTGTAAGTGGGCGCTTCCACCCCCAGCAGATGCTCACGCAGTTTTGAGTTGATACCATCCGCACCAATCACGATATCCGCGCGCGCTTCGCTGCCATCCTGAAAACGCAGCACCACATCGCTGCCGCTGTCTTCGACGCTGCTTAGGCACTTGCCGAACTGGACGCTGCCCGGCTGCAGACTGGTCATCTGCATGGCCTGCAAATCGCCCCGGTGCACCGTGACATAAGCCGCACCGTACTCTTTGCGCGCATAAGCGCCCAGTGGAATGCGTGACAAATACTCCCCGGTCTCGCCGTCGCGGCTGAACCAGAAATCGGGATGCGAAGCCAGATCCTCCAGCTGCTGTTCGATGCCCATGCGGCGAAACACCTTGAGCACGTTCGGCCCCATATGGATGCCGGCACCCAGACGGGAGAAAGCCGGGCTTTGTTCATAGACCGTGACATGAAATCCCGCTTTCTGTAACAGCGAGCCGGCGGCAAGCCCGCCCAGCCCGGCGCCGATCACCGCGATGCGTTTCATATTGCTCATATTTTCCTCTCACACTGACGCTGATTTGAAGGTATGCACGCGGATAAACGATCAAACCCGACGCTGAATTTATAGTGCATACACTTTAATTATTGAGGTTATGACACTGTTAAAAGCAACCGTATTTACAGTGAAAACTCGATAACATGATGTTAATCACAGCCTGATGATAAGGTTAAATAGGCTTTTCTTATGTCAAAAAGAAATGCTTGCACTGTTCTTCGCAACACGTCTATAACAAACATATAAAGCGTGTTCGCTATAAATAGCTGAAGTTTTACGCAGCAAATTGTCTGACATCTAACCCTGAGAGGAAACCGCTATGGCAGTAAATCAGAGCCAGTTAGGCCAGATGTTCGAGCAGGTTTTACGGCTGTCGAAAGTCGACGCCAGCCAGAGTGTCGCCATCCTGAAAAGTCACTATTCCGATGCACGCACCGTGCAGGCCGCCACTGATGCTGCACTACGATTGGGCGCGAAGGTGTACTGCATTGAGCTGCCGGCCTTCAATCACCCGACGGCAATGGGTAACGACATGACCGCCTACTGTGGTGATACCGCGCTTACCGGCAACATTGCCGCACAGCGCGCGCTGGAAGCGGCGGACCTGATCGTCGATACCATGATGCTGCTGCATTCGCCGGAGCAGGAGCAAATCCTGAAAACCGGGACGCGAATTTTGCTGGCGGTTGAGCCGCCGGAAGTATTGGCACGAATGTTGCCCACTGAAGAGGACAAGTCGCGCGTGCTGGCCGCGGCGGCAGTGCTGGAAAAAGCGCGCATGATGACGGTGAAGTCGCCGGCCGGCAGTGATTTTCGCGCCCCGCTCGGCCAGTACCCCACGGTAACGGAATATGGCTACGCGGATGAGCCGGGCCGCTGGGATCACTGGCCGAGTGGCTTCCTGTTTACCTGGCCGAATGAAGATCAGGCTGAAGGCGTGCTGGTGCTGGACGTCGGCGACATCCTGCTGCCGTTTAAATCTTACGCGCGTGAACGCATCACGCTGGAGATCGAGAAAGGTTTTGTCACCCGCATTCACGGTGGCTTTGAAGCCGAGTATCTGCGCGATTACATGCGCTACTTCAACGATCCGGAAGTGTACGGTATTTCCCACATCGGCTGGGGGCTGCAGCCGCGCGCGCAGTGGACAGCGATGGGATTACACGACAAAAACGACGGCATGTGTATGGACGCGCGCGCCTTTTACGGCAACTTCCTGTTTTCGACCGGACCGAACACCGAAGTGGGCGGTAAGCGCAAAACGCCGTGCCATATGGACATTGCTCTGCGCCGCTGCGACATCAAAGTGGACGATTTGCTGGTGGTGGCGGAAGGTGAAGTGGTGGCACCGGAGGCCTCACGCGCGCGTTAATCGTGCGCAGGGAACGGCTGTCAGCGCAGTGACAATGCATTACACTGCCTGACAGTTTCCGGGAAAAAGGATAAAGGCATGTCGCACCAGCAGGATCCGCGCGCAGACCAGCGCTATGACTATACCGAGCAGGTTGGCCATCTGTTGCGCAAGGTGTATCAACGCCATGCGGCGATTTTTCAGCAACACGTCGGTGATTCACAGATCACCGCCGTGCAATTTATTACCCTCTGTGCGCTGCGCGATCGCGGTCCGAGCGCACAGAACGATTTAGTGCGCTATACCGCCGTCGATCAGGCCACCATTCGCGGTGTGGTTGAGCGTCTTAAGGCGCGCGATCTGGTCAGTCTGGGTCCCGATCCCACCGACAAACGCAAAGTGATTGTCATGCTGACCGATGCAGGCCACCGCCTGATTGACAGCACGACTGACAACGCGATGCGCATCACCGAAATGACTTACGGGCAGCTGAATCCGGCCGAACGGGTCGCGCTGATTTATCTGCTGAAGAAAATGCTGGACGATACGAGCCAGCCCTAACCCGGGGCGCTTAGCCGCCTCGCTAAGGCGGTTAATAATGAAAATGCTGGCACATCAGACTGCCACACCGGTTTCACCTGCATCCACGTGCCATTACGCCCTTGAGGTGAACGGCGCGACTCACTCCATCAGCAGCTATCGCGATACCTCGCTGCTGCTGGTGCT
>NZ_SDFT01000100.1:0-6150 GCF_004916815.1 Pantoea sp. R102 | reverse complement strand
CAATAAAATAAAAGATGAATTAATTGGAAAAATAAATTTTAAGCTAATTAATGGAAGTGCTATCCAAGAATGTTCTGAAAGGGCGCTACTCTTTTTAGATGTAATGTCCTGCCCATATATAGATATCAAACACAAGAGAATTTGGGTCAGGAATATTGCAAAAGAACTACAAGAAGCCAGCCCAACAAATGCTGAAATAGATGATTACATTGAGCATGAGACATCAAATCCTTGGTTCGTAGATTGGTTAAATGTGGATCTTTTAAATCTATTGGAGAAAAAACAATTGAAAAAAGCTTACTAAACTGATAGTTTATTACTGAAGCAACCAAGATGCCCTACACATTAGTTTGATATACTCATCTTTCATCTTTTTGAGACCTGAAAAATTTCATTTCTCACTAATTAGAGATTTGAGAGCAGAAATGCACACACCAAGGGATGAGGTTGCTTCACCTTTTATTTCATATAAATAAACACTCCCCACCAATTCATTAGTTCTATTCTTTTTGTCAAGTAAGTAGAACGGTTATATGCCCGCCTAACCTCATTTTTATCAGAATGAGCAAGCGCTGCTTCAATAACATCTGGATTAAATCCATTTTCATTTAATGCGGTACTTGCAATTGATCGTAATCCATGTGCAACTAATTTCCCACCATAGCCAATACGTTTAAGTGCAGCATTTGCTGTTTGGCTATTCATAGGATGTTTTGGATTATTTCTGCTCGGGAAAACATGTTCCCTATGAGAACTTATTTGTATCATGGCCTCTAATATCTTAATTGCTTGTGGAGAAAAAGGAACAATGTGCTCACGCTTAGCCTTCATCCGTTCTGCGGGAATTGTCCAAAGTCTTGCATCGAGATCAATTTCTGACCAGCGAGTCTCGGAGGCTTCAGCAGGGCGAGCAAGAGTCAGTAGTTGCCACTCGATTAAATATCGAGTCGAAATCGTCAAATTCGACATGGCTAAAGAACGCATCAAATTAGACAATTCTTTTGGCCGCAATGTCGGCATATTCTGCTTCTTAGGTTTTTCAAATGCCATACACACGCCAGAAGCAGGATTCGCATTTATCAAACCGGTGTTAACCGCATAAACCATGATTTCGTTAATGCGCTGAAATAACCGACGAACAGTCTCAAGTGCGCCACGAGCTTTAATTGGCTCTAGTGCTTCAACAATCTTCCTGGCCTTGAGTGTTTGAACAAAAATCTCACCAATCGTAGGGAGGATGTCTTTCTCCAGGGATCGCCAAATATCCTTCGCATAATCCTCAGTGACGCTGTTGCTTTTAAGCAGTACCACCCGCCGGCCACGACCGAAAATTCTTTCCAGTTCGATTGACGCTATTCGATACTTCCTCCTCCTGCTTCTGTGTGTCGATCTCTTGAGCAAGCAACTAAATATATTAGTCACACATTTGGCGTGCTGCAGCGAGCGTTAGGGCAGGGTAAGAGCCAAGGCTGAGATTTGAGCGGCTGCTGAATTTGGCCGCTGGTAGCGAAAATGCCATAGCTTCTTACCAGACGTTCTAACGAGTAGGAAAAGACCGCCATAATCATGTAAGGTGAAGTCTTTCTCTTTAGGCGTAGCCTTGAGAATTTCGTTATTGATGAGAGGGCGTGTCATCCGCGGCCAGACTAATATCCGTCAATAACTGGTACACGTTTTTGGCACACATTAAAGCGTGTAATTAGACGTGTACTAATGATCACTGGATTCAGCCGGATTACAGACACAAAAAAGCCCGCAGGGATTTCACCAAGCGGGCTCTTAGGACTTCATCGAATGACTCTGGTAATCACCGATGGAGAATTTTGGTGGAGCTGGCGGGAGTTGAACCCGCGTCCGAAATTCCTACATCCTCGGTACTACATGCTTAGTCTGGTCTTTACATTCGCTTGCCAGCTGCGGACAGACACGCCACTAACAAACTAGCCTGATTGGTTTTAACGCTTCAACCCCAGGCAGGGCATCCACGCGATCTCTTTTAGGTTTGACCTCTCTTGATCCCCGTCCTAAGAGCGGAGGCTAGGGAGAGAGGGCTCTAAGCAGGTTATTAAGCTGCTAAAGCGTAGTTTTCGTCGTTTGCGACTATTTTTTTGCGGTTTTTTAGCGAGGCCTACCGCACCTCGGCATGCACCTTGGGTTTCGCGAATCCCGTCGAATCCAGAATCAGCCCCAAGACTTGTTACTCTAGCAAAAAATTATAAAAGATTCCAGTGCTTAACGGCTGGCATTCTTCATAATTCGTGCTTTGTCCATCTTCCACTCGCGATCTTTAATGTCCGCGCGCTTGTCGTGTTCTTTCTTACCGCGTGCCACACCAATCTTTAGTTTGGCCCAGGCGTTTTTCCAGTACAGCGACAGCGCGACCACGGTGTAACCTTCGCGGTTAACACGGCCGTACAGGGAGTCCAGTTCGCGCTGGTTCAACAGCAGTTTGCGGTTACGCGTGGGATCACACACCACGTGGCTTGATGCCACCGTCAGCGGCTGAAAAGTGGAACCGAACAGATAGGCTTCGCCATCGCGCAGCAAAATATAGCTGTCGCTGATGTTCGCTTTACCGGCGCGCAGTGATTTGACTTCCCATCCTTGCAACGCCATGCCGGCCTCGAACTCTTCTTCAATGAAGTATTCATGGCGAGCGCGTTTGTTGAGGGCAATAGTGGCTGAACCGGGTTTGTGAGCTTTTTTCTTTGTCATAGTGCGGCGTAGTCTACATCACTCAGTCTGTGGGCGCATCCCCTGTCCTGCGGGGCGGTAAAAAACACACTATTTTAGCACAGCTGGCAAAGGCGTGAATTTTTGTTTAGTAGCTTAAAATGGTATAATTCAACGGTTTTGTGACCAACAGGAACCATTATGGCCCAGATTAGCCGTTCAGCGCTGGTCCCGTATAGCGCTGAGCAGATGTACCGGCTCGTGAATGATGTGGATGCTTATCCTGAATTTCTTCCGGGCTGTACCGGCAGCCGCGTGCTGGATAACAGCGGTAACCAGATGACCGCCGCGGTGGATGTTTCCAAAGCCGGCATCAGTAAAACCTTTACCACGCGTAACACCCTGACCGATAACCAGAGCATTCATATGCAGCTGGTCGATGGGCCGTTCCGCAAGCTGACCGGTGGCTGGAAATTTATCTCGCTCGGCGACGATGCCTGCAAGGTTGAGCTCAGCCTCGACTTTGAATTCACTAACATGCTGGTCGAGATGGCGTTTGGACGCATCTTCAAAGAGCTGGCCAACAGCATGGTGCAGGCGTTTACTCAGCGCGCCAAAGAGGTTTACCGTGGCTGACATCAGCGTTGAAGTGGTGTACGCGCTACCGGATAAACAGTATCTGCGTGAGGTAAGCCTGGAAGAGGGCGCGACGGTTGAGCAGGCGATTCAAGCATCCGGACTGCTGACGCTGCGCAAAGATATCGACCTGAGCAGCAACAAGGTCGGCATTTTCAGCCGTCCGGTCAAGCTCAGCGATACGCTGCAGGATGGCGATCGGGTAGAGATTTATCGCCCGCTGATTGCCGATCCAAAAGAGATGCGTCGGCAGCGGGCAGAGCGCGCGGCAACGAAAAAGTAAATTACAGGCATTAAAAAAGGCGCTCAGGCGCCTTTTTTGTTGCGGCTCACTCAGTCTTCTGTGCCGGTGAGGCGCGGTTTGTTATCGATGTTCGTCAGCGTACCGTTGCTGTCGAAGGTCAGCGTCAGCGTCTGCTGCTTCACGCTCTCATGGCCTGGCTCCTGACGGAACACGTAATACCAGACGTTGCTGCCAAACGGGTCGTGCATCATCGGCGTACCGAGCGTGTAGGCAACCTGCTGCTGCGTCATGCCGGTGTGAATCTTCGAAACGTCGTTGGCGACCAGGTAATTCCCCTGATTGATATCCGGACGATACACAACGCGCTCAAGGGTGGAACATCCGGCGGTCATCATCAACATTACCACTGCCGCGGCAGTCAGCGTTTTACAGCGCATCTATACATTCCTTTTCTGGGGCCAAACGCCTTTCATCAGGCAGTTTTGTTGCCATCGAATTCTGAACTCTGCATACGGCAGGCTTTATTATGGCGATATGACTGCCGATGATAATAAACCTTTGAGCTATTGGAAACCTCTACAGAGCAAGCATATGACCACCAGGCCGCAAAAAAGTGCGGTGTCAGGCTGCTAAAAGTTCTTTTGCGTTCGCCAGCGTGTTGCGTGTAACTTCGCTGCCGCCAAGCAGGCGTGCCAGTTCCTGCAGACGCGCGCGCTTATCCAGCGGCTGCATGTGGGTTTCAGTCATCGCACCGTCGGTTTCTTTGCTGACGAAGAAGTGCTGATGACCACAGCCCGCGACCTGCGGCAGGTGAGTTACGCACATTACCTGAGTCGATTCGCCCAACTGGCGCAGCATCTGGCCAACGACAGCGGCCGTCGGACCACTGATACCGACGTCAACCTCATCGAAAATCATCGCCGGAGTTTCCATTTTCTGTGCGGTGATCACCTGAATCGCCAGCGCAATACGCGACAGTTCACCCCCTGAGGCCACTTTACCCAGCGGCTGCAGCGGCTGGCCCGGGTTAGTGGTGACACGGAAATCAATACGGCTGGCACCTTCGGCTGTCAGCTGATCGGCATTGAATTCCAGCATGATGGCAAACTCACCGTGTGGCATGGCGAGCGTGCGCATGCTTTGCGTAATCAGCTGGCTCAGCTCCTGCGCCGAGGCAACGCGTTGCTGATGCAGGGCTTCAGCACAGGCCAGCGCGGCCTGATGATGAGCGACGACATCGCTCTGCAGGCTTTCCTGATCGCTCTCCTGCTGCGACAGCTGTTCCGCTTCATCCAGCAGCTGCTGATACAGCACCGGCAGCGCTTCCGGTGAAACATGGTGCTTGCGCGCCAGCGCAATCTGCCGCGACAGACGCTGCTCCAGCTCGTACAGGCGATTAGGATCGAGGTCGAGCCGTTCACAGTAGTGGCGAAGCTCATCGCTGGCTTCACTTAACTGAATCGCGGCTTCTTCCAGCAGGTTAAATACGCCGCTGACTTTATCGTCCAGCGAGACCAGCTCACTCAGCATATTACGCGCGCTGTAGAGCAGGCTTTGCAGGTTGGTGTCATCGCTGTCGGCAAGAATTTGCAGCGCCTGCTGGCTGGTGGACAGCAGCTGACCGCTGTTCGCGAGGCGCTTGTACTCTTCATCAATCTGCTCAAACTCGCCTGGCTGCGGCGCAAACTCGGTGAGTTCTTTCAGCTGATACTGCAGCAGTTCGCGGCGGGCTTCACGCTCCTGCGACAGCTGCTGATGCTGCGCCAGCGCGCGGCAGCTGTGGTGCCAGCGCTGATAATGCTGACGCATCTCCGCCAGCCGATCGTCGTGCGCGGCGTAGGCATCCAGCAGGTGTTTCTGATGATCGGTTTTAAGCAGCAGCTGATGCGCATGCTGACCGTGGATTTGAATCAGTAACTGACCGAGTTCGCGCAGCTGCGACAGCGGTACGGACGTGCCGTTGATAAAGCCACGTGAGCGGCCATCGGCACTGATCACGCGGCGCAACAAACATTCGTTGCCGTCGTCGAGCTGGTTCTCCGCCAGCCAGCGCTGGGCTGAGGGTGACGCTTTCAGCTGGAAGCGCGCGCAGATATCCGCGCGGCTGGCCCCCTGACGCACCATGTCTGCTTCAGCACGGCCGCCAAGGCACAGGCCCAGCGCATCAATCGCGATGGATTTCCCTGCGCCGGTTTCGCCGGTGATCGCTGTCATGCCACGATGAAAGTCGATCTCCAGTTCACGAACGATTGCAAAATTACTGATGGTCAGTTGTGCCAGCATACAATCACCTGTATGTAAAAACAGATATGGTTTTTCATACAGTATAAACTGGTTTTTTATCCAGTAAAGTAGCCGGCAGGCCTTTTCAGAATAATTTTTTTGACCATCCAAGTTTTGAGCTTAAGGTATTAAAATAATTATAATTTTTGGGATGAATTAAATTGAGGTGATTGGCGCTGCGGCGAATCAGCACATCTTCCCCTTCCTGAATCGGCAGGGCGATCTGGCTGTCACAGCTGATCTCCAGGTCGCTGCGCAGCGAGGAAAAACGCAGGCGAATGGTGCTGCTACTGTTGATCACCAGCGGACGCGCC